>JANNDB010000021.1:0-31377 GCA_031387285.1 Betaproteobacteria bacterium
GCACCTCGGCGGCACGCTCGGCCCGGTGCGCACCTATGTGAGCCCGGTGCCGTACCTGGATACGCCGGAACAATCGGCGGCGCGCGCGCGGGCGTTTGTCGAACAGGGTTTCAAGGCCGTGAAGCTCAAGATCGGCCGCGGCGTGGGCACCGACATGGCCCACATCGCGGCAGTGCGCGATGCCATCGGCCAAGGCGTACGGCTGATGCTCGACGCCAATTGCGCCTACGGCGTTGGCGAGGCCATCGAGTTGGCCAGGGCACTCAAGCCGCTGGACATCGCCTGGCTGGAAGAGCCCATCCGTCCGGACTCGCCTGAAGAACTGGTCCAGGTGCGCCGCCAGTGCCCGGTGCCGATCGCCTGCGGCGAGAACGAATTTTCGCCGGCCAGCTTCGAGGCCCTCGCGCAGGCCGGCGCCGCCGATGTGCTGATGCCCAACATCACGCGGGCCGGAGGGGTAAGCGGCATGCTGGAGATCGACCGCATCTGCGCGCGCCATGGCGTGGCCTTGTCGCCGCACGGAGTCGGTTCCTGCATCGGCGTCGCGGCGGCAGTACATGTCGCGTGCGCGGCCCCAGCCTTCACGGTGTACGAGGCCAACCTGCTTCCGAACGCATTGCGCAGCGACCTGCCGCTGGCGCCCATGCCATTGCTGGAGGGCAAATATTTGCCGACCACGCGACCGGGCCACGGCTGCGATCTGGACTGGGAACTGCTGGCCAGTTACGACATCCGCGCAGCAAAGGCGCGCAGGGAGCCTGCGTAATGGCGACAGCCGACAACCGCGGCAACCCATACCCGCACAGCAGCGTTCCAGGTGAACGCCTGGTAGACATGCTGTACCGCAATATCCGCGACTACGTGCTGTTTTCCACCGAAGGCGCAGCACAGGGCCGGCTCTATCCGCATGAGTTGTGCGAGAAATTCCATGCCACCGCGACCCCGGTGCGCGAGGCCCTGGCGCGGCTCGCGGCCGAGGGTTTCATCGAAGCCACACCACGGCGCGGTTTTCATGTGCGGCGACCGTCACCGCAACAGGTGACCGACCTGTGGCAGGTCCGTGGCGGCCTCGAAGTGATGGCCGGCGAGCTGGTGGTCGGTCGGTTGCAGCAGGGTGTGCTGGCCATGTCCGAGCTCGACCGGCTGGAGTTGGTGCTTCAGAGCATCACCGCCACGGCAGACGCCATCGACGGGCGAGAACACATCGAACGCAATCGGCGGTTTCACGGCTGCATTGTCGAACTCAGCGGCAATCAGCTGCTGGTGACGATGTACCGCGGCATTCAGGGGCAATTGCTGGGTGCCTGGGTCCGGCGCGGACTGGACACCTGGCGCGACCGTGTGGCCGCCGAGTCAGTTGACCATGACGAAATGCTTGCCGCGCTGCGCTCGCTTGACGCAGCGCGTTATGCGGCTGCCGCGCGCCGCCACGTCGATACCTCGCTGCGCAACGCGCTCAATGATCTGCGCATCGCCGAACACAAGCGGGACCCCGCAGGCGCGGGCGAAGTGACACCGCCTCCCTCTTGACCACTGAAACCCATCCAACAGGAGTCCTCCATGAAACAGCTTAGCCGCCGCACCCTGATCGCCGGCATCGGCGCCAGCGTGCTTGCACCTGCGCGCGCCCAGGAATTCCCGAGCAAGACGATCCGCCTCATCGTCCCCTATCCGCCGGCAGGCGCGTCCGACATCACGGCACGGCTCATCGCGGAGAAGCTCAGCAAGAAATACGGCACCCAGGTGGTGGTGGACAACAAGGCCGGTGCAAATGGAGTGATCGGCACCGAGATGATCGCCCGGGCCGCACCCGACGGATACACCATTGGACTGGTGGCCAGTTCCCACGTGGGCAACCCGTATTCGTACAAGCGTGTCCCGTTCGACACGCTCAATGACCTGCTGCCGGTAACCCAGACTGCCAACGTGCAGTTGGGCCTGGCCGTGCACCCCAAGCTCAATGTGAACAATGTCAGGGAACTGGTGGCATTGCTCAAAGCCCAGCCCGGCAAGGTGGATTTCGCTTCCACCGGGGCCGGCGGCAACCCCCATCTATTTGCCGAAGTGTTCATGCAGCTGTCGGAAACGAAGATGAACCATGTGCCTTACAAGGGCAGTTCATCGGCGCATCCGGACCTGCTCTCGGGCGAGGTGCAGGTCATGTTCGACGCCGTCGCCGCGCTGGCACCCCACGTCAAGGCGGGTCGCATCAAACTGCTCGCAGTGTGCGGCGACAAACGCGCCGCGCTGCTACCGGATGTGCCCACACTCGACGAGGCGGGTGTCAAGGGTTACGGCATGTATTCCTGGGGCGGCATCATCACGCCGGCAAAGGTTCCGCGTGCCCTGATCGACAAGCTGAACCGGGACATCGGAGAAGCGCTGCGCTCCCCCGAGGTGCGCGAGCGCCTGACCCAGTTGGGCGCGGAAGTCGTGGCCGGCACGCCGGAGCAGTTCGACGCCTTGCTGCGTTCGGAAACCGTGCGCTACGCCAAGCTGATCAAGGACGCAGGCATCGTCCCCGAGTAGATAGCTGGCTCTGGCGGGGCGTTTCATGCGGGCCTGCATGCGTCGCTTGGCGAAATGTAAATTTGAGCGCGGTGGCCCTGTTGCCGCGTGAATACGGAGCGCAAGGACCGACAGCACTGCTAGACTGCCCGGCACGCTTAACCCCCACCGGAGCATCCATGGCCCTATTTGACTTCATCAAGACCGCCGGCGAGAAACTCTTTTCGCACAAGGACACCGAGTCCGCCGCCAGCGCGGCTGCAGCCGCACCCGATGACGCCGCAGTCAAGGAGCGCCTCGAGGCGCTCAACCGCACGGCGGGTGACGCCATCGAGGCCTATATCAAGACGCAAAATCTTCCGGTGACCAGTCTGCTCGTGACCTTTGACGGCGCCACTACGACTGCGACGGTATTCGGCATTGCGGGCGACCAGGCCAGCAAGGAAAAGATACTGCTGTGCTGCGGCAACGTCACCGGCGTTTCGCAGGTCGACGACAAGATGTCGGTAGAAGTCAGTGAGCCAGAGTCCACGTTCTACACCGTCGTATCGGGCGACAACCTGTCCAAGATCTCCAAGCAACACTACGACACGCCCAACAAATACATGGTCATCTTCGAGGCCAACAAACCGATGCTCAGCCACCCGGACAAGATCTACCCGGGTCAGGTGCTGCGCATTCCCGCGCTGTAATTGCGCGCTGGCAACCGGAGCAGACCATGGGAATCATCTGGACAATTCTGCTGGGTCTGGTCGTGGGCATCCTTGCCAAGATGCTGCATCCGGGCAAGGAAAACATGGGCTTCATCATGACGGTGGTGCTCGGCATCGTCGGCTCCCTGTGCGCGGGTGTGGTCGGCCAGTACCTGGGCTGGTACAAGGCCGGCGAAGGCGCCGGCTTCATTGCGTCGGTCGTCGTGTCGATATTGCTGCTGGTCGTATACGGCAAGATTCGCGGTGGGTCTGGACCGGGCAGCAGTTCTGGGGCCTGAGACCTGGGGGCGGCGCCAAGCCGCCATCCAGTGCGGGGAGATGTCTCCGCTTGACACCCGGGTGACAAGCAAACGGGCGCGCACGCTTGACCAGCGCCGGGCGCCTGTCTATAACCTCCCTCAGCATCGGTAGCCGCCCGTCACGGGTCGATTGCTACCCTCGCGTCGGCAACCCATCACCCAAGGATAACCATGCAAGAACCCCTGTTCCAGGGCGTCATCGGACGCACCTTCGACGAATCGACGCCGTGGTGGCCACAGGAGCCGCGGCCGGCCGCCGGAACCCCCAATGTCGTTGTCGTGGTGTTCGACGACGTGGGCTTTGCGCACTTCAACAGCTATGGTTCGACGATCGGCACACCGAACCTGAACCGGCTCGCCGACGGTGGCCTGCGCTTCGTGAACTTCCACACCACTGCCCTGTGCTCGCCCACCCGCGCCTGCATGCTCACCGGGCGCAACCACCACGCGGTGGGCATGCGCGCCATCTCGAACTTCGACACCGGATTCCCCAATATGCGCGGTGCGATTCCGCACTCCGCGCAGACGCTGACGGAGATCCTGCGCGAGCAGGGTTTTGGTACCTATATGGTGGGCAAATGGCATCTGGCGCCGATGCACGAGACCGGTCCGGCCGGCCCGTTCCGCAACTGGCCGCTCGGCCGCGGCTTTGACCGCTTTTATGGTTTTCTGCAAGGTGAGACCGACCAGTTCCGTCCCGAACTGGTGCACGACAACCACTACATCGAGCCGCCGGCGACACCCGAGGAGGGTTACCACGTGACGCCGGACCTGGTCGACAACGCCATCGGCTTCCTGCACGACCATGTGTCCGCTGCGCCGGACCGCCCGTTCTTCACCTACCTCGCGTTTGGCGCCTGCCATTCGCCGCACCAGGCGCCACAGGAGTATCTGGACAAATACCGCGGCAAGTTCGACGAAGGCTGGGACGTGATGCGCGAACGCTGGTTCGCGCGCCAGAAGGAACTCGGCATCGTACCGGCCGACACTGTGCTGCCACCACGCAACCCGGGCGTCAAGGCCTGGACCGCGCTGAGCGACAACGAACGTGCATTCGCGGCGCGCCTGCAGGAGGCCTTTGCCGCGTTCCTGGACCACACCGACCACCATCTGGGGCGCTACATCGACGCCTTGCAGAAGCTGGGGCAACTGGACAACACCATCTTCATCGCCATGTCCGACAACGGCGCAAGCCAGGAGGGTGGCCCCACCGGCGTGCTCGACGAGATGCGCTATTTCAACGGTCTGCGCGAAAACGTCGACGCTGCCATGGCGCGGCTGGACACGATTGGCGGGCCGGACAGCCACACCAACTACCCCTGGGGTTGGGCGATGGTCGGCAACACGCCGCTCAAGCGCTACAAGCAGAACACCCATGCCGGCGGTGTGCGCGATCCCTTCATCGTGCACTGGCCCGCGCGCATCCAGGAGCGCGGCGGCATCCGGCGCCAGTTCCACCATGTGACCGACATCGCGCCGACCATTCTGGACCTGCTCGGCATTGCCCCGCGCGACATGCACGGCACATCCATGGCGTATGCGCTGCAGGGCGGCGCTGGCGATGCGCCCTCGCGCAAGAAGGCCCAGTACTTCGAGATGTTCGGTCACCGGGCCATCTGGCACGACGGCTGGAAGGCCGTGTGTTACCACGAACCCGACGCAGACTACGACACCGAAGCCTGGGAGCTCTACCACGCTGACGCGGACGCGTCGGAAGCCAACGACCTGGCCGGCACGCACCCGGACAAGCTGCGCTCGCTGATCACCCTGTGGTGGACCGAGGCCGGGCGCAACGGCGTATTGCCTCTGGACGACCGGCGTGGCGGCGCCTTGTTCAAGAGTGCGCAGTTTCGCGGCAACACCGCGCGGCGCAACCGCTTCACCTTCTATCCACCGGTCTCGCGTTATTCGTCGGACGTGGCCCCTCCCACCGGAAACCGCTCTTTCGTGATCAGCGCCGACTTCACGCTGGGTGCTTCCCGCCAGGGCGCCATCGTGGCGCGTGGCAGCGCCAATGGCGGTTATGTGCTGTTCGCCCAGGATGGCCGCCTGGTGTTCGACTACAACTTCTTTCATACCCATACGCAGGTACGTTCGGGTGTGATGCTGCCGGCCAGCCCCTGCGTGGCGGGCGTGCGGGTTGACCGCGTCGGCAAGACCGGTCGTGCCACCTTGTTCATCGACGGCGTGGACGCGGGCGCGGTTGACATACCGGCGATGGTCGCCATGGTGTCGTCCACCGGCATGGATGTGGCCCGCTCCACTGCGCCGGTCTGCCATGACTATCAGCCGCCGTTTGTTTTCGATGGAGAATTGCGCAGTGTCACATTCGAGGTCGCATCGTCGCGGCCGCCGCAGGCACGCAGCGAGGCGTTGACGGCGGAACGTGTGACCATGGGCCTGCAATAGGCCTGCCCATCAAGGAGCCCCCATGTCATCCATTTCACCGTCGCGCGAGGCCATTGCGGCACTGGCAGCCAGTTCAGACCACGGGCCGGTCGTGATGCTCAACCTGCTCAAGTTCAAACGCGGTGGCGGATCACGCGCCTACAGCAAATACTCCGAAGCCTTTCAGACGGTGCTGGAGCGCCACGGCGGGCGCTTCCTGTACCTGGGCCGGGGTGCGGAACTGCTGGTCGGGGACGAGTCCTGGGACGCGGTGGCGCTGGTGGAATATCCCTCGCGCCAGGTCTTCCTGGAGGTGATCAGCAAACCCGAATACGCCGAGATGGCAAAACTCCGCGAAGATGGCCTGGAACGCACCGTCCTGATGGCCACCACACCCCGCGTCGCCCCGGTGAACGGTCCATGAACGGCGCCGAGAGCCTGGTGCGCAGCCTCCTTGCGCAAGGCGTCGACACCTGCTTCACCAACCCCGGCACCTCGGAGATGCATTTTGTCGCTGCGCTCGACCGCATCGAGGGCATGCGTTGTGTGCTGGGTCTGTTCGAAGGTGTGGTCACCGGCGCCGCCGACGCGTACTACCGGATGGCACGCAAGCCAGCATCGACGCTACTGCACCTGGGGCCTGGTCTGGGCAACGGGCTGGCCAATCTGCACAACGCACGCAAGGCGCATTCCGGAATCGTCAACATCGTGGGGGAGCATGCGCTGCCGCATCTGGCATTGAACGCGCCGCTGACCTCCGATATCGAGGGGGTGGCACGCCCGATGTCCGACTGGGTGCGCACCGCACGCTGCGCCGCGGAAGTGGCGTCCACGGCGCGAGACGCCGTGCTGGCGGCAAGCGAGCCACCCGGACAGGTTGCCACGCTGGTCCTGCCAGCCGACTGTGCCTGGGGTGAGGTGCCAACCACGGTGCCGACGCAACGGCAAGCCGCATCCCGGCAGCGGCTGCACGCCGACCCCGCGCTCCTCGGCGCTGCCGCACGTATCCTTTTGTCCGGTGAGCCAACCTTGTTGCTGCTGGGCGGTGCGGCCTGTTTTGCAGGGCCGCTGGCGGCGGCTGGTCGCATAGCAGCCAGAACGGGTTGTGCGGTGATGACCGAGTTCTACGTGCCGCGGCTGGAGCGCGGCGCGGGCCGCGTGAACGTGCCGCGTGTGCCCTATGCCGTGGACGCCGCCGTTGCCGCGTTGGCGCGTTTTCGCCACATCTTGCTGATTGGTGCCACTGATCCCGTTTCGTTCTTCGCCTACCCCGCAAAGCCGGGTCGCCAGGCACCTCCCGGTTGCCACGTGATGCAGGTCGCCGCAGTGGGCGACGACCTGGAAGCTGCCCTCCACACGCTGGTCGACGCGACGGATGCGGCAGGAAGAGCGCCGGCTTTGGAGGCGCGCCAGGCGCCTGGACCCTTGCCCGCAGGTGCCATCACGCCGGACGGGATTGCCCGCGTGATAGCCGCCCTGCTGCCGGAGAATGCCATCGTGATCGATGAATCGGTCAGCGCCGGGCGCGCACTGGGGCCCCCTACGGCCAACGCAGCACCGCATGACTGGCTCAGTGTGATGGGTGGCTCGATCGGTTGGGGTCTGCCGGCGGCAGTGGGCGCCGCCATTGCGGCACCGGGGCGCAAGGTGCTGTCGCTGGAGGGGGACGGAAGCGCCATGTACACGATACAGGCGCTGTGGACCATGGCGCGCGAAGGACTGGATGTGACCGTGGTGATCTTTGCAAACCGTGCCTACCAGATCCTGCTCGGCGAATACGCCGGGGTCGGTGCCGGCACACCCGGCCCGCGCGCCGCCCATATGCTCCGCCTGGATGCACCGACGCTGGATTTCGCCGGACTCGCGCGCTCCATGGGCGTCGAAGCCGGGCGCGCCACCGATCTGCAAAGCCTGGCCCGCGAACTGCGACGCGGCTTCGCGTCGAGCGGGCCGTACCTGATTGAAGCGGTACTCTAGTTTTTCGCGTTTTTAGCGGCTAATACGTATGCGATTTTCCAGCCTCGTGCAACGTATTGGCGGGGGTGGCGTCGAAGCCTGGAATATCCACTCGCAGGCCAAGGCGGCCGCCGAACGCGGCGAAGACGTCATTGTGCTGAGCGTGGGTGACCCCGAGTTCGCAACTGCCGAGTCGGTGGTTGAGTCTGCCATCGAGGCACTGCGCTCGGGCGACACCCACTACACCGCGTCGGCCGGCAGGCTGGAGTTGCGCGAGCGCATCGCGCAATTGCACACGCGGCTCTGCGGGCAAGCGGTGCAGGCCGACAACGTGGCAGTTGTGAACGGAACGCAGAATGGGCTGTTCTGCGCCGCCCAGTGCCTGTGCGAAGCGGGCGACGAAGTGCTGGTACCTGAGCCCATGTACCTCACGTACGAGGCCACGATACGCGCCACCGGAGCCAGCCTGATCGCCATTCCAGTCCTGGAAGGCAGTGATTTTCGTGTCGATCTGGCCGCCATGGCGCGCGCCGTCACGCCGCGCACGCGCGCCATTTTTTTTGCCACACCGTGCAATCCGACTGGCGTGGTCATGCGCGCGGACGAATTGCAGGGCATTGCTGACATCGCCCGCCGGCACGACCTGTGGGTGGTTGCCGATGAGGTGTATGCGAGCCTGTGTTTCGAGTCGCCCCACATCAGCATCGGCAGCCTGCCAGCAATGGCGCAGCGTACGGTCACCATCAACAGTCTCTCCAAGTCGCACGCCATGGCCGGTTGGCGATGTGGGTGGGTGGTTGCGCCGGCAGAGCTTGCCGGGCACATCGCCAACCTGGTGTTGTGCATGTTGTACGGCGCGCCCGGCTTCATTCAACAGGCGGCGTGCACGGCACTGGACCAATATGACGCTCTGACCACCGCGACGCGCGACGTCTACCGGGCACGGCGCAACCTGAGTCAGCGCCTGCTCTGCGACGTGCCCGGCCTGCGCTGCCTGTTGCCACAGGCGGGTATGTTCATGCTGGTGGATGTGCGTGGCACCGGTCTGTCGGCGAATGCCTTCGCGTGGGGATTGCTGCGCGAAACCGGAGTCTCGGTCCTGGGTGGTCAGGCCTTCGGGCCGTCCGCCGCCGGCTTCGTGCGGCTCGGCTTCGTGGTGCCTGAAGACCGCCTGGAGGAAGCCTGCGGGCGCATAGCGCGGTATTGCCGCGGCATCGCCCTCACTGGCGCGGTGCAGCGGCCGGCGGCTGCCACTTGAGGACTCAGGCGCTCAAAGCCGCCAGCAGGCGCTGGGTCGGTTGCGGCTTGCCGAACTGCGACTCACCCACCACACCCACCACGCCACGGCCCTTTTCGGCCGTGGAGACACGCAGCGGATTGTCGATCTGGGTGCCGCGCGCGCTGGTGAGGCACGACACGACCGGCGCACCAATAGTTGGTCCGCGCCCCACCACCACCGCGATTTCTCCCGAGACCAGCCGTACCATGCAGCCCGGCGGGTAGATGCCGAATTCCTTCACCAGTGCCGCCGTCATCGGGTTGCCTGAATCCTGCATGAACATCTGGCGTCCGGCCTGATCAGCCGCCAACGCGTCGCGTGAGGAGCGCCCGGCCAGCTTGGACGTATAGATGTCGGCACGGCGCACCAGCGCGGCGACCTCGCCTACATCGGTGTGGCCCATGGGGTAACCCGTACCGTCTTCACGCTCATGATGGCGTTCCACCGCGCGCAGCCAATCGGCATCGGTGACGCCAGACTGCTCCAATATGCGAGCGCTGTGCAACGGATGGTTGCGGCACAGCGTCTTCTGCTCTTCGCTCAGCAGTTGCGTCTGACGCGCCAACAGGCCCTGCAACTCCAGCATGGCGAGGTTGGACGTGAGCGCGACCTTGAAAGCCAGCTGCGCCTGCGCTGCGTCCCAGCCCAGTCGCTGCGCCACCAGATGGCTGGTGATGGCCGTTTGCAGCGAGCGCTGCGCGCCATAGTCCATGTCGGCATTGCCGGACTGGCGCAACACCTGGAAGATCGCCAGATCGGGGTCGCGCGCGATCAGTTCCTGCACCGGCCCGCTCGCTTCCGTGAGCGCGCTGGCAAAACCCTGCTCGCCGGGCTGCAGCAACACGCCCGCGACCCGGTGCATGCACTGCCCCCACAAGGCGGGCAGTTGCTCACGCGGCGCCTGCCGGATCATGTCCTGTGGCGAACGCAGTTCAGCCATGTCCACCAGCGCTCCGCGCGCGAAAAGCGCTTCGAGTTGCTCTGACGAGCCTATCTGCTGTCCACGCGCCAGCAGCAGCGTGGTGTCGGCATGGCGCACGTTGAAAGGCAGTGGCACACCGACTTGCACGCGGTGTTTGACGGTCGCGAGTTCAGCAAATTGCATGGTCTTCCGGGTGTGGATGCCACGCTGGTCATGCGGTGGCGGGCGGCAGAAATTATCGGCGACCCCACCAGGCCGTCAGGCCTGCGACACATGGGGTAAACCCGGGTTGCACCCTACGGCGCATCGCCGAGACCCTGTACAGGCAGCGGTGGCGGCGCAAGCAGGCTGGCGCGTTGTTCGACCAGGCACATCTCCGGCAGCGCGGTGCTGGCCGCCAGAACTTCGTAGACCGCCGACGCGGCCATCGCCAACGCCTGCGGCACCGTGGCGCCTTGCACCAGGCGCCCCAGCATCAAGCTGGCCAGCAGGTCACCGCTCCCGCGCGGCACACGTGTCAGCCGGGCCGTCGTCACGATCCAGGCGCCCTGCGCAGTGACTGCGAGCGTGGCAATCCGGTCGTCGGGCAGCCGGTCGTGTCGCAGCGAAGTGACGACTACGATGCGTGGCCCCAGGTCCAGCAGGGCGTGGGCCGCCGCCAGCGCTTGCGCCAGGGTGGCCACGGATCGGCCAGTGAGGCGCTCGAGTTCGAAATGGTTGGGTGTCACCACGTCGGCCAGCGGCACCAGCTGCGTACGGATGGCGTCCTCCACACCCGCGCCCACGTACACCCGGCCATCGTCGCCAATCACGGGATCGCACAGGTACAAGGCGGCGGGACGATGGAGGCGCAGTCGCCGTATGGCGTCGGCCGCCACGGCCGCGTTTTCTGCGCGGCCCAGGTACCCGCTCAGCATGGCCGAGGCACTGGCCAAAGCACCGACCTGTTCCAGGCCGTCGAGCAGAGACGCGAGCTCTTCACAGGGCGTGCTGCGCCCCTTGGGCACCCCATGGCCGGGATGGTGCGCAAGCAGCACGGTGGGCAGGGCGAGCACCTCGCAGCCCAGCGCCTGCAAGGCAGGCACGATGGCCGCATTGCCGACGTGCCCATAAACCACCTGGCTGGAGATCGACAGGATGGTGGTGGCTGCGGTCATGCCCCGATTGTGCCGTCGCATTGCATCAGCGCTGGCCCCGGTACCAGGGCTGGCTGACGAACGGCACGCCGGCTTCGACCTTTTCGCCCACGCGTGGTGTGACCACCTCCACACCCGCGGTCGCCGCCGCCGCCAATGTGCGCAGAATCGGTTCCTCCCATGCGTGGTAGGCCAGGTTGAAGGTGGCCCAATGCACCGGCAACAGCATTCTGGCGCCGAGTTCGCGGTGTGCACGCACGGCCGACTCCGGGTCCATGTGAATGCCGAGCCAGCTGTCACCGTAGGCACCCACCTTCATCAGGGCGATGTCAGGCGCGCCGAGCCTCTGGCCGATTTCAGCGAAATGACCCGCGTACCCGGTGTCGCCGCTGAAGTACACCGCGTGCTGCGCGCTCCTGATCATCCAGGAAGCCCACAAGGTGCTGTTGTTCATGCTGCGCCGGCCCGAATAGTGGCGCGCTGGCGTGCAGTGGATACGCACGCCCTTGAGGTCAGCGTGTTCCCACCAGGCCATTTCATGAATCTGCGGCAAGTCCACACCCCAACGTTGCAGGTGCGCGCCTATGCCCATACCCACGTAGAAATGCGTTCCGCCGCCCGCCAGTTGCTGCACCGTCGCCATGTCCAGGTGGTCGTAGTGGTCGTGTGAGATGACTACCGCGTCGATGCCGGTCAGTTGGTCCAGTGGCACTGGCGGCGCGTGAAACCGCGCAGGCCCGAGAAACTGGAATGGCGAGGCACGCTCGGACAGGATAGGGTCGGTCATGATGCGCACACCATCGATCTCGACCAGCACCGTCGCATGGCCGAACCAGAACACACGCAGCCCTGCCGCGGGCGGCTGGCGCAGCGCGGCCACAGGCAGCGGGATCACGGGTATCGCAAACTGCGGCTCGCGCTGCTGTCCCTGCGAATAACTGCGAATGTTCTGAACCAGGGCCAAGTCATTCTGGTACACCGGGCTGTTCTCCAGGCGCCCCTGTACGAACTGCGGCAGCTGCTCCATCTTCTGCAAGCGCTCGCCTGCAGGCAAGGCACCAAACGCTGGCAGCCGCAACACCAGCCAGGCACATGCCGCCAGCAGCAACAGCAACACTACCAGTACGCGCAATAGCTTCATGGGGACTTCCTGCCACTGACCCGCACGCGCCTTGCCTGAATCAGCAACTTCACTCTGCCTTCAGCGTGTGCGAACAACCACCCTGCCGCGTACCCGACCCTCCATCAGCGCATGGGCGCTGGCGATCGCACCATCCAGCGTGACCTCCTCCACCATGCTCTCCAGCAGGCCCGGGTCAAGATCGCGCGCCAGGCGATCCCAGGCGCGCTGGCGCCGTGCAAGCGGCGCCATCACCGAATCCACTCCGGCCAGGGTGACACCGCGCAAGATGAACGGCATCACAGTCGTGGCAAGGTCCATGCCCTGGGCCAGCCCGCATGCGGCCACCACGCCTCCATAACGCGTCTGGGCCAGAGCGTTCGCCAGCGTGTGCGAACCCACGGCGTCCACCACGGCGGCCCACCGCTCCTTCTGGAACGGCTTTCCCGGCGCCGACAGGCTGGCGCGCTCGATCACACTGGCGGCACCCAGCTTCTTCAGATACCCATGTTCCTCGGCTTTGCCCGTGGCAGCCACCACGTTGTAGCCAAGCCGGCCAAGCAGGGCGACCGCCACGCTGCCGACACCGCCGGTGGCGCCGGTCACCAGCACTTCACCGCCGGCTGGCGTGAGGCCGTGGTCTTCCAGCGCCAGCACACACAACATCGCGGTGTAGCCGGCGGTGCCGATGGCCATCGCCTGACGCGTCGTGAACGCCGCCGGCAAACGCACCAGCCAGTCGCCGCGCAGCCGCGCCAATTGCGAGAGGCAGCCCCAGTGGGTCTCCCCCACGCCCCAGCCGTTGTGCACCACCTTGTCACCTGGCTTCCAGGCCGGATGGCTGGACTCGGTCACCGTGCCCGCACCATCGATACCAGCCACCATCGGCCAGTTACGCACGACCGGCGACTTGTTGGTGATGGCGAGGCCGTCCTTGTAGTTCAGCGTGGAGTAGTCGATGGCAATCGTGACATCGCCCTGGGGCAACGCCGCTTCGTCGATATCGACAACCTGCGCACTGAAGCTGTCGCCCTTGTTGAGTTGAAGTGCCTTGAACATGCTGGAAACCTTGGAAGTGGGTTGAAAAGGGATGGATGGGGGCGGTTCAGCGCCGGTGTCAGGTCCAGCCGGCGTCGACAACGAACTCCTGCGCCGTCACCATGCGTGCCGTGTCGGCGGCGAGAAACATCACCATATGGGCAATGTCCTGTCCGACGATGCGCCCCGGGATGCAATGGTTCCGCTCCATGGCGCGTTCACCGGCCTCGTCCACCCACAGGCTCACCTGGCGCTCCGTCATGACCCATCCCGGCACCACACAATTGACGCGGATGTTGTCCTTGCCGAGTTCGCGCGCCAGCACCCGGGTGAATCCCGACATGGCGGATTTGCAGGTGGCATACACCGCGTATCCGGTGCCCTTGAACATCCAGCTGACCGAACCCATGTTGATGATGGCGCCACCCCCGCGCGCGCGCATGCTCGAGAGGACCGACTGCATTGCAAAATAATGTGGCCGCAGGTTGATCGCCACGCGCTCGTCAAAATAGGCTGGTGTAACGCTCTCCAGCGTGTGCCGTTCGTCATTCGCCACGTTGTTCACCAGCACGTCGACGCCACCGATGGCTTCCAGCAACTGGGCGACGGCCAGCTGCAGATCCGCCACGTGCGTCACGTCGCAGGCGCGAAAGTGCACGTCCGCCACGCTCGCGGCAAGTGTCGCTCCGGCTCGCGCATCGCGGTCCAGGAAACCGACCACGCAACCCTGCGCCGCAAAACCGCGAACGATGTCGGCGCCGATACCGGATGCACCGCCAGTGACGATGACGCTACGGCCACGCAGACTGTGAAACACAACGCCGGCGAAGGCGACATCTGGAATGGTTCTGGCGCTCATGTACTGATAATCCTGTGCAGGTGTACCTGATGGTAAATGCATTGACATGAGCAATCCCGCAGCCAGTCCGGCACCGGCGATCAGCCATCGCAGCGTGTTGGCACTGGCGCTGCCCATCATGCTCTCGAACGTCTCCACGCCCTTGCTCGGTGCGGTCGACACGGCCGTGGTCGGGCAGATTCCCGACCCGGCCTACATCGGCGCGGTGGCGCTGGGATCGCTGATTTTCACCTTCGTGTTCTGGGCCTTCGGGTTCTTGCGCATGGGCACTACCGGCCTGACGGCCCAGGCGCTGGGCGCCGCCGACGCGGACGGCATGGTCGACTGCCTTGGCCGCTCGCTGCTGATCGCGCTCGCAGTTGGCGGCGTGCTGGTGCTGCTGCAATGGCCCATCCGGGAGCTCGCGTTTGCCCTGCTCGATGGCAGCGCACGTGTCGAGGCTCTGGCGCGCGCGTATTTCGATGTCCGCATCTGGGCGGCGCCGGCCACCCTGGCCAATTACGCCCTGCTGGGCTGGTTCATCGGGCGCGGGCGCACCGGTATCGGACTGGTGCTGCAGCTGGTGCTGAACATCGTCAACATGCTGCTCGACGTGTTTTTTGTCCTCGGCCTGGGCTGGGACGTACGCGGCGTGGCGGCCGGGACGTTGATCGCCGAGTACTGCGCCGCCGGCGTCGGCAGCGTGATAGCCCTGCGCCAGGTGCGTGGCATGGAGGGCCACTGGTCATTTGCCCGGTTGACCAACTGGCAGCAGCTGCGACGCACCCTGGTGGTCAACGGCGACATCATGGTGCGCTCGCTGGCACTGATTTTTGTCATGGTGTGGTTCATGGCACAAGGCGCGCAACAAGGAGACGAACGGCTGGCCGCCAACGCCGTGCTGATGCAGTTCATTTCCGTCAGCGCCTATTTTCTGGACGGACTCGCGTTCGCGGCCGAGGCGCTGGTGGGACGTGCCATCGGCGCAGCGCAGCGCAGCGGACTGGTGGCGGCCGCGCGGCTCACCAGCCTGTGGGCGGTCATTGTCTCGGCCATGCTGTCCACGGCACTGCTGCTTGCCGGCGACGGGCTCATCGACCTCCTCAGCGTGGACGCCGGTGTTCGGACAGCCGCTCGCGTGTACCTGCCATGGGCGGCACTGGCGCCACTGGCGGGCATGTGTGCGTTTCAGCTCGACGGCATCTTCATCGGCGCAACCCGCACCGCCGACATGCGCCGCGCGATGTTGTTTTCACTGCTGGTCTTCATGGCGGCTTGGTGGTTGCTGAGGCCCTGGGGCAACCACGGCCTGTGGGCGGCGCTCCACGTGCACTACCTGGCGCGCGCCGCGAGCCTGGGCTGGTATGTGCCAGGGCTACTGCGCTCGGTGCCTGGATGATGCCCTTGGCTCCCGCGCGGTTGCGCGGTGCCGTTCCAATCCCGCTACCAGGTCATGGCGGCGCTTGTATCCCGCGTTCCTACAATGCACCACACTTTCGCTGCAACCCATTTGGAGAGAGCAACATGATCGTCGAACGCATCTGGACCGGCAACGCCTACCGCAATTTCAACTATTTGATTGCCTGCCCCGAAACCGGCGAGGCGCTCGCCATCGATCCGCTGGACCATGAAAAGTGCCTGTCCACCGCCAAGGCACGGGGCTGGCACATCACGCAATTGCTCAATACCCATGAACACCACGACCATACCGGTGGCAACGCCGCGGTGGTGGCGGCGACAGGCGCAAAAGTCATCGCCCACCACAAGGCGGGAGGCAAGATCAGCGGGGTCGACCGTGGCGTGCAGGCGGGCGACATCATCAAGGTCGGCAAGACCGTGGAACTGGAATGCCTGGACACGCCCGGCCACACCCTGTGCCATATCTGCCTGCGCTCGCACACCGAGCAGCCCGCACTTTTCTCGGGCGACACGCTGTTCAACGCGGGCGCCGGCAACGTGCATAACGGCGGCAATGTCGACGATCTGTATGCCACGTTCGCGGATCAGCTGGCACGCCTGCCCGACAACACGCTGGTCTACCCGGGCCACGACTACATCGAGACCAACCTGAAGTTCACCTTGTCACGTGAGCCTGGCAATGCCGCCGCCCAGGCGCGCCTGCCCGGCGTGACCGGGCACGACCCGGCGATATCCATTGTCACCACGATGGGCCAGGAAAAAGAGCACAACACGTTCCTGCGGCTGACCAACCCCGAAGTCATCGCACAACTGCGCGCGCAGTTCCCGGAACTGCCTGCGCAACCGGACGCACGTAGCGTTTTCACCAAGTTGCGCGAAGTGCGCAACAAGTGGTGACTTGACGAAGCGCTCCTTCAAGCGCCGCGCAACGCCTGTACCGAATCCCGCAGTGAATTGGCCCACGTGCGCCGGTCGCGCCCTTCGGCGTTCTGCGGTGAACCGAAAACAACAGTAGCCGTCATGTTGCGCGCTCCCAGGGTGCGCCAGATCGAGCCGACGAGGGATTCATCGTCGATGTAGGTGACAGCGCGGCTCGGGCCCGTGGCGCCGGCGTCGGTGTACGACAAGGCTACCGGCAGCACCGGCGACGGCGCTGAGATGGCGGCCTGCAGCAGGTTGGCGTGAAAGGGCAGCAAGGCGTGGCCGTCGCTGGTTGTTCCCTCCGGGAACACAGCGAGCACGTCGCCATCGCGCAGCGCCTCGGTCATGCGGTGCACGACCCGCATGGCGTCACGCGACGAGCTGCGCTTGACATACAGTGTGCCGGCGCCGGTGGCCAGCACGCCGATCAGCGGCCAACGCCGCACATCATCCTTGGAGACAAAACGGCAATGCCGCGCGGCGTGCAACACCACGATGTCAAGCCAGGAGATATGGTTTGCCACCAGCAGGAGCGGTCCTCCCGCGGGCGGCGTTCCGACAACGCGCAGTTGCACACCCAGATAGACCAACGCACGGGCAGCCCAGACCTGCACCCGCAGATCGCGATAGGGCTGGTTGCGCCGTGGGAAGTCAACAAGTATCACCAGCGCGCCCCAGCCTACATGCACCAGCAGACGCCAGATGCGCCAAGCCGCGCGCAGATGGCTCACGCCTGGAACGCGATGCGCCCGTCCACAACGGTACAACGCACTCGCGCTGCAAGTTCGTACCCCGAGAACGGGGTGTGTTTGCCCTGGCTGCGCAGGGTATTCGCATCAACGGTCCAGGGCGCGTTCGGATCAACAACACAGAGATCGGCCACATGACCGACTTCGAGCCGACCCAGAGCCGGCGCCAGCGGACCCACTGCAGTCCCGAGCACGCGCGCCGGCCCAATCGTCAGGACCTCGAGCGCGCGCTGCAAGGGCACACCGCTCTCCTGCGCCCACTTGAGTGCCAGCGACAACAGCAGTTCGACACCACTGGCGCCCGGCTCACTCTCCGCAAACGGCAAGGTCTTGCCATCCTCCGTCACCGGGCAGTGGTCCGATACCAGCACGTCGACGGTGCCGTCGGCCAAGCAGGCACGAATCGCGTCACGG
The DNA here is from genome assembly GCA_031387285.1 of Betaproteobacteria bacterium. Taxonomy (GTDB): domain Bacteria; phylum Pseudomonadota; class Gammaproteobacteria; order Burkholderiales; family Burkholderiaceae_C; genus CAISIP01. The sequence goes on from JANNDB010000021.1 coordinate 17,701, forward strand.
TCACGCTGCTGGCGCAGCGGCGGACACAGGCGGGCGCGGCTGTCGAAGTACCCGATGTCGTTATCGGTCAAGTGCAGCGAGTTGATGCTGACATCGCAGCTCAGCGGCAGGCCTTCGGCTTTGGCCCGGCGCACCAGTTCGAGCCCGGCCGCGCTGCTGATCCGGCACAGATGCACACGCGCCCCGGTGGCCCGGACCAGTTCGACGATGGTGTGCAGGGCGATTGTCTCGGCGGCCACCGGAATGCCGCTCAAACCCATACGTGTCGCCAGTGGGCCGCTGGCTACCACGCCGGTGCCAAGGTCGCGATCCTGCGGACGCAGCCACACGGCATAGCCGAACGTGCTGGCATATTGCAGGGCGCGCAACAGCACCTGGGTATTGCCCAGCGCCACCTCGGCCTGGCCGAATCCGACACAACCGGCCTGCGTGAGTTCCACCATCTCGGTGAGCACCTCGCCCGCCAGGTTACGCGTCAGGGCGCCCAGCGGAAACACGCGCGACAGCTTCAGGCGCTCCGCGCGAAAACGCAGCATCTCCACCAGACCCGGCTCGTCCAGAACCGGATCGGTGTCGGGCGGGCACACGAGGCTGGTCACGCCGCCGGCCACGGCTGCAGCCAGTTCGGAGTCAAGCATGCGCGCGTGTTCATGACCTGGCTCACGCAACCGTACCGCGAGGTCAACCAGCCCGGGCAGCACCAGGCAGGCACTGGCGTCAACCACCTGGTCAGGCGCAAAGCCCTCCGGCGCCGCACCAATGGCGCACACCATGCCGGCGTCCACCGCGACATCTGCCATCGCGTCAAAACGGGTTGCCGGGTTCAACACGCGGCCGTTGCGGATCAGCAGCTTCATTTCCGGTCAGGCCTCATTTCCGGCCACTATGCCCATCACCGCCATGCGCACGGCGATCCCGAAGGTCACCTGCGGGAGAATCACGCTTTGCGCGCCGTCGACGACTGCCGAGGCGATCTCCACGCCCCGGTTGATCGGTCCGGGGTGCATCACGATGGCGTCCGGCCGCGCCAGTTGCAGTTTTTCCGGTGTCAGCCCGTAACTCATGAAGAACTCCTGCGCCGAAGGCAGCAAGGCGCCATTCATGCGTTCGTTCTGCAGCCGCAACATTATCACCACATCGCAATCCTTGATGCCCTCTTCCAGCGAATGGCAGACCCGCACGCCCATCTGGGCGATGTCGGCAGGCACCAGCGTGCGCGGGCCCACGACCCGGACTTCGGCGCAGCCCAGGGTCGTCAAGGCGTGGATATCGGAGCGCGCAACGCGTGAATGCAGCACGTCGCCGACGATGGCCACCGTGAGGTTGGAAAAATCCTTCTTGTAGTGCCGGATGGTGAACATGTCCAGCAGTCCCTGGGTCGGGTGCGAATGGCGGCCATCACCCGCGTTGATCACATGGACATGCGGCGCCACATGCTGCGCGATCAGGTAGGGCGCACCGGATTCGCTGTGGCGCACCACAAAGATATCGGCCGCCATCGCGCTCAGGTTGGCGATCGTGTCGAGCAGCGACTCACCTTTGGAAGCGGAAGAGCGCGCAATATCCAGATTGATCACGTCCGCACTCAGCCGTGTGGCGGCGATGTCGAAGGTGGTACGGGTTCGCGTGGAGTTCTCGAAGAACAGGTTGAACACGCTGCGTCCACGCAACAGGGGTACCTTCTTGACGTCGCGGTCGTTGACGCTGACAAAACTCGCCGCGGTGTCCAGCACCTGCGTCAGGATGCTGGCGGGCAGTCCTTCAATTGACAACAGGTGGATCAACTCGCCGTTGCGATTGAGCTGGGGGTTGCGTTTGTAGAGCACGGAAAGGTCGCCTAATGGTCGCTTGGCAGGGCCCTGGCAGCAGCGCGCATGGTCATGGCAGGGTCTCGACCTGGAACGCGAAAAGTCCGTCCGCATCCCGTTGCAGGGCCAGCAGATGGTTGTCGCCAAGGCTGACGCGGGCAGCCGCGAATTGCGCCTCGATTGGCAGTTCGCGCCCGCCCCGGTCTACCAGCACGGCCAGGCGCACCGTAGCGGGCCGGCCGTAATCGAAGAGTTCGTTGACCACGGCGCGTATGGTGCGCCCGGTGTAGAGCACATCGTCGAGCAGGATGATGTCGGCGCTGTTCACGTCAAACGGCAATCGGGTCGGAGCATGGACTGCGAGGCCACGTTGCGCAAAGTCATCGCGGTGCATGGCAGAGGAGACGACGCCATGCAGACCGGCAATGGCGAGGTCCGCCTGCAGCCTTTGCGCCAGCCAGGCGCCGCCCGAGGTGATGCCCACGAGCCGGGTGTCGGCACCCAGCATCGCACGCACGCCGCGCAGCAACTCGCGGTACAGGGCCTCCGCGTCCAGCACCAGTTGGCCGCCAGTCCCGCTCATGTCAGTTTTCCACCGCGCTGGGCGCGACGCACGATGCATGAAGGATCCAGGGGCCGCTGCGCACGGCCGCTCCGAAGCGGCCGGCCCGTCCCCCAGTGGGGGGGTCGGCCGGTCTACACGCAGTGAGACCGGACAGACGGGGGGCGTCTTTCATTTCAACCCCCGCAGGAATTGTTCAAGGATCACGCAGGCCGCACCGGCGTCAGGGTCACGCGCGCCATCTGCCAGCGCCTGCGTGGTGCTGTAGCGCTCGTCCACTTCGAACACCAGCAGCGGGAAGCGGGCGCGCAGGCTGCGCGCGAACTTGCGTGCACGCAGGGTCATCTCGTGTTCCGCGCCGTCCGGGTGAAAGGGGATACCCACCACCAGCGCGGCGGGCTGCCATTCGGCTATGCGTGAACCGACCTGCAACAGCCTGGCCTCACCTTGCGCGCCGATAGTCTGAAGGGGCGTCGCACTGCGCAACAGGCGGTTGCCAAAAGCGACTCCCGTACGGCGCGTGCCGAAGTCCAGCGCCATGAAAGTCTGCAACGCCGCCGGCACCTGCGCCTGCCCTGCGTGCATCGCCACTTCAGGCATGCCCTGCCTGTGGCGAAAGCATCCAGACCTGAAGACCGAGCAGACCGAGCGCACGGTCGTAGCGCTCCTGCACCGGGGTGTCGAATATCACGGATATGTCGGCGTCCACCGTCAGCCAGCTGTTCTCGCCGAGTTCGGATTCAAGCTGTCCCTCGGCCCAGGCGGAATAGCCCAATGACACCAGCACACGGCGCGGCCCCGCACCGGTGGAGAGCGCCTCCAGGACGTCCTTGGATGTGGTCATCTCCAGCCCGCCGGGGATGGACATGGTCGAGGCATAGACCGATTCGGAGGGCTTTTCGCTTTCGGCAAAAAATGGCTCATGCAAGACAAAACCCCGGTCCACTTGCACCGGACCGCCCTGGAACACCGGGAGCTCGATCAGATCCTGGCGGCCCAGCGGCAATTCAACCTTGTCAAACAAACCCTTCAGATTGATATCGCTGGGCTTGTTGATGACGAGACCGAGGGCACCGTTCTTGCCGTGCTCACAAACGTAGACCACACTGCGCGCAAATGCCATGTCTTCCAGCCCGGGCATGGCAATCAGAAAGTGGTTGGTCAGGTTGATGGGAGCAGAATCGCCGGGCATGCACGAATTTTAGCGGCCACCATGGAAAAAGAGTTTGCCAGCGGCTTGATGTGGTTTCGGCGCGACCTGCGTCTGGAGGACAACACAGCCCTGTACCGGGCGCTGCAATCGTGCGCGCGGGTGTACTGCTGCTTCATTTTTGATCGGGCCATTCTCGATCCGTTGCCACGTACGGATCGCCGTGTCGAGTTCATTCGCGCGTCTCTGGTGGAGCTCGATGTGCAACTGCGCCAGCTGTCGCCGCAGCGGGCCGGCGGGTTGCTGGTTCGACACGGCGATGCGGCCGGCGAGATCAGCGCGCTGGCCAAGCGCCTCGGCGTCCAGGAGGTCTTCGCCGCGCATGACTATGAGCCAGGTGCCGTCGAGCGCGATCGCATCGCCCGCGGCCGGCTCGCCGACCTTGGGATCGGGCTCCAGACGTTCAAGGACCAGGTGCTGCTCGAGCGGCGCGAACTGCTGACGCGCACCGGAACCCCCTACACCGTATTCACACCCTACAAGAATGCCTGGCTGGCCCATGTTTCGGCGCATCCACCGACGATGCACAACCCGCTGGCCTTGGCGAACGGCCTTGCCGCCCCGCCTGCGGATATGCCCTGTGGAGTCCCGGAACTGGCAGACATCGGCTTTCAGACCAGCTCGCTGACTTCGCTGCATCTGCCTTGCGGGGCCAGCGGCGGCCGATCCCTGTTCGCGGAATTTTTTGAGCGCATGGATGACTACCATCGTACGCGCGACTTTCCCGCCATCAAGGGGCCGAGCTATCTTGGGGTACACCTCCGTTTTGGCACGGTATCGGTCCGCCAGCTCGCAGCAACGGCGCTGCAGCGCCAGGCCGAGGGCAGCGCGGGCGCTGCCGTGTGGTTGAGCGAACTGGTCTGGCGCGAGTTCTATTCCCAGATACTGGCCAACTTTCCGCATGTTGTGACGGGTGCGTTCAAGGCGGAGTACGACGCGATTCAGTGGGAGAAAGGCGATCGCGCCCATGCGCTTTTTTCCGCCTGGTGCGCTGGCCGCACCGGTTACCCCCTGGTGGACGCGGCCATGGCGCAGATCAACCAGAGCGGGTACATGCATAACCGCCTGCGCATGGTGGCGGCGAGTTTCCTGGTGAAAGACCTGGGCATCGACTGGCGCTGGGGAGAGTCGTATTTCGCCGAGAAGCTCAACGATTTTGATCTCGCGTCCAACAATGGCGGCTGGCAGTGGGTGGCTTCCAGCGGCTGCGACGCGCAACCCTACTTCCGCATATTCAACCCGCTGAGCCAGAGCGAGAAGTTTGATCCGCAGGGCAAGTTCATCCGCCGCTACCTGCCGCAGCTGGCAGGCCTGTCAGCCAAGGCGATTCATGCGCCCTGGACGGCCGGCCCACTGGAGCTGGATGCTGCGGGCGTTCAGCTGGGTAAGAACTACCCCATGCCTGTCGTCGCCCATGACGTGGCACGGACGCACACTCTGGCGCGTTACGCGGCGGCGCGCAACAAGGCGCCAAAATCTTCGCGATGAGGTTTCAGGCCAGGCCGTCGGGGCTGGCAGGCAAGGCGCAATAGTGGCGGATGAGCCCCAGCAGCTCGTCTTCGGCGTACGGTTTGCCAAGGTAGTGGTCAACCCCGAGTTCGCGGGCGAGTTCGCGGTGCTTCTCGGCAATACGCGAGGTGATCATGATGATCGGCAGGGCGCGCAGGCGGTCACTGCCGCGCATATTGCGCGCCAGATCGAAGCCATCCATGCGCGGCATTTCGATGTCGGACAGGACCACGGCGGGCAGTTCCTCCTGCAGACGCTCCAGCGCTTGCATGCCGTCGTTGGCCAAGGCCACGCGGTAGCCCTCGCGTTTGAGCAGCCGTTGCGTCACGCGGCGCACCGTGATGGAGTCGTCAACCACCAGCACCAGCGGCGTCAACGCAGCAGTTGCCGGCGTCGCCAGCGCGGCGTTGCTTCCCGTGCCTTGCGGCGCGATGCGCGCTGCCGCCTGCAGGGCTGCCGCCTGTTCACCATAGACCGTAGCCAGCGCGACCGGGTTGTAGATCAGCACCACCGCGCCCGACGCCAGCACCGACATGCCGGTCAGACCGGGTACCCGTGACAGTTGCGGCCCCAGATTCTTGACCACCACCTCCTGGTTACCCAGCACTTCGTCCACATGGGTCGCAACGCGCCGACCCGCACTGCGAAACACCACCACTGGCAAATGCCTGGTAGCAGTTTCCGCGCTCCGCCCGGACGCCTGCAACAGGGATCCTGCCCAGTAGAAAGGCACGGATTCGTCGCCGTGCGTGAACTGCCCGGTGCGATAGGCCTGCTCGACGTCGGCCGCTGACACCCGTTTGACCACATCGACCAGGTTGGACGGCACACCAATGGCCAACTCACCCAGACGCAGCATCACCACCTGGGTGACGGCCGTGGTCAACGGCACTACCAGCTTGAAGACCGTGCCTTTGCCCGCCTCGGTCGAAGTCTCGATGCGGCCACCCAAGGCATTCACTTCAGAGCGCACCACGTCGAGCCCGATGCCGCGACCGGCCAGCTCCGTCACCTTGTCTGCTGTGGAGAAGCCGGGCGCAAAAACCAGATTGGCCAACTCGGCGTCGTCGAGGTTCGAACCAGCAGCGAGCAACCCGTTCGCCAGGGCCTTCTCACGGATGCGCGCCAGGTTCAGCCCGGCGCCGTCGTCGCTGAATTCGACCGACACGTCATTGCCTTCCTGGTGCAGGGCAATCGTGATGGAGCCGATTGCCGGCTTGCCCGCCGCCGCCCGCGCCTCGGGCGTTTCGATGCCATGCGCCACAGCATTGCGCAGCATGTGTTCGAACGCCGGCGCCATGCGCTCCAGCACGCTGCGGTCCAGATCCATCGAGCCACCAACGATGTCCAGCTTGACTTGCCGTCCGGCATCCTTGGATGCCTGACGCACCACGCCGTACAGACGCTCGGAGATGCTCTCGAACTCGACCATGCGCGTGCGAAGCAGGTCACGCTGCAACTCGCGCGCCTGGCGGGCCTGGGCGATCAGGTCGTCTTCCGTTCCTTCCATGCTGCGCTGCAGGTTGCGCTGCACGGTGGCCACATCGGACACCGACTCGGCCATGATGCGCGTGAGTTCCTGAACGCGGGTGAAGCGGTCGAACTCCAGCGGGTCGAAGTTCTGTGCGCTGTCCTTTGCCTGGGCCATGCGCGACTGCAACTGGGATTCGGACTGAACCTCGATCTCGCGCAGTTGCTGGCGCAGTCGCTCGAGGTTGCCGCCCAGCTCCTTGAGCGAGGTACGCATTTGGCCCAACCTGCCGTCCAGGCGCGAGCGCGTGATGATCACCTCGCCGGCCTGGTTCACCAGCCGATCCAGCAGTTGCGCGGAAACCCGCAGGCTCTGGCCGGTGGATTTTTGCGCTGGGGCGGTTGCGCCCGGCGCGCGCCCGCGGTTGCGCCGCTCGACGATAGCCGGCGTGGCGGCCACCGTCGCCTGCTCCACGACGGACACGCCGACAGCCGCAGGGGTGGCCGCTGCAGCAGCCCGTTGCGGCTCCACACCGACTTGCGCCAGCTTGCGCAGTCCGTCAAATTGGGTCAACAAGCTGTCAAATCGCGCCAGCATCGGCTCAATCTGGCTGGCGTGGAACGACTCGCTGCCCAGGCCCTCTATGGCCGACTCCAGCCGGTGCGCCATTTCTCCGAGCCGCATGGCGCCAGACAGGCGCGCGCTGCCCTTGAGCGTGTGCAGCACCCGCAGTGCCTCATTGCGCGCGCCCAGGTTGTCCGGACGAGCGGCCCACTGGCGCAAGGCGCCGCCCAGTTGTGGGAACAGGTCCGCAGCCTCCTCCTCGAAGATCGGGAACAGGTCAGCGTCGAGCGCATCCACGACGTCAGTGGATTCGTCAGGCAGCACGATCAACTGCGCCGCGCCGGCTTCAAACTCGGGGCTCAGGCGACTGACCGGCTCGGCGCGCTCGCCTGGTGCTGACGCAGGGGCGTCAACGGCCGCTGCAGCAGCCACGGACTCCTCGACCTGTGGCGCGACCGGCTCCGGTGTCTCGCTGACAAGCGAATCGGGCAGGAACTCGGTCGTCAATATGGCCTGCAACGCGGGCAACACTGCCGGATCGGGCTCCTTCAGGAACCCGGCGGCAAACTGGTGAAGCAGGCGCCGTATGTCTTCCGCAGCGCCCTGGAATACCTGGGCATGGTCCGGCCGTCCCTGTCGATGCAACTGCACATGCTGCATCGCCTGTTCGAGCCCACGGGCGACATCGGCAAGGGCGTGAAAGCCCACCGTGCCCGAGCTTCCACCGAGAGAGTGCGCCAACCCGACCGTCGAGTCACGCAGCGGCTGGTCGATCTCAAGCGCCCATTCGCTGAGTTCAGTCAACAAACGGCGGGACCATTCATCTGCCTCGTTGAGGTAGACGTTGTAGAGCGGAATGCCAATACGCAAACTGCCGATGACCTTGGTCTGGTCCTCAACTTCATCCAGTGCGGGCTCGTCGGCGGGCAGCGGCTCAACGGCCTCTTCCTGCGGTGGCGCCAGGGTCACACCCTCGTCAAAGTCGCCAGCCCCGGTGTCAGGGTCCTGTTTCGCGGCGTGCGACTCTTCGCCAACGGCAACAAGATCTCCAAAGTCGAAATCGCCCAGGTCCATACTGACCGGCTGCGGCACGGGCGCAAGCACCGGTTCGTCCAGCGCAAAGGTTTGCGTTGGCGCGAACTCGGGGCGGATCGAGTCGCCTGCCTCGGCCGGCAACTGGGTTGGCGCAAAGTCCACAACGGGCGGGCCCGCGTCGACTTGAGCACTGGCAGGCAGCACCTCGGGTTCACCCGCATCCAGAACTGGCACGGGGTTGGGTGCCGGCTGGGGCGTCAATACGGCAACAGGCTCGGGCGCGGATACCGGTGCCGGTTCCAGCACGGGCGTCGGAACTGGCTCCACAACCGGCGCGCGCGCGGCACCCGGCGCCAGCAAATCAACGCGCCGATTGTCCAGCCGCAATGCGTCGGCCGCCGCGCGAAACGGCTGCGCCGACCAGGGCGTTGCGGCGTCCCCGGCTATATCTTCCACCCAGCGGCCAAATTGCTGCATGGCTTCGCCACACACAGCGAGCAGATCGTCGTTCGCCGGCTTCTGCTCCGCCAGCCAGGTGTTCGCAAGCTGCTCCATGGACCAGGCAGCTTCGCCAAACTCAATGAGGCCGACCATGCGTGAACTGCCCTTGAGCGTGTGGAAAGCGCGGCGCAGCGTAGTCTGCTCGCCGAGATCTCCCGGGGTCTGACGCAGGGCCGTCAATGCCTGCAAACCGGTCTGCACTACCTCGCGCGCCTCGTCCAGGAATATTTCGCGCATCTCTGCGTCTTCGTCGTCCACCGCTGCCGGCGCACTTGCAGCCGCGGGCTGCGCCGCGCTGTCGGGTGCCATAGCGGCTCCCGCACCAACCGCAGCCTCAGGCGCGGGCGCTTCGGACGCGACCTGATCGTCGGACAGTTCGGAGGTCGTCTCTTCTTCTTGCGCGGTCTTGTCGCGCCCCATCACCGGCCGCAATTCCCCAAGCTCTTCGTCGTAAATGAAGAGCTTCTTGGCCAGCGCACGCTGGTAGCTCAGCATGTCGATGAGAAAACCCATCGCCCCCAGGCTGTTCCCGAGTTTCTCGAAGATGCCGGCCGCAGCTACGGAGCGCTCGTCAACCTGGTCGACCAGGAAGTTCTCGACGCTGTCGCGCATGCGCAGGGCCGCCAAAGAGGCCTGGTCAAGCCCGAGCACGGAGAAAACGCCCCGCATCTGCGCCAGTTGGCTGGGTACCTCGTGCAACGGCACCCGGTCCTGCGGACTGCGGAAGAACTGGTCAAGCGACTTCTCGACTTGACCCAGGGTGCTGCGCAGCTCGTCGACCACACTGCCCATGGTCTGGCGGTCACTGACGCGGCGGTACAGCTCCTCCATCCAGGTTTCCATCGGCTCCGGAGGCGCACCGTTGATTACATACTCCAGGCGTTGGGCCAGGCGCTGACTGCGCTCCTCCATGCGCGACTCGGTCGGGTCAAGGTCTTCGTAGGCAGCCTCCAGGTACAAGACCGAGGTGGCAACTTCCATCGCGACGGGCGCAGTCGGTGGTTCGCCCGTCCTTGCCGTGGCTTCGACGGCGCGCGTCAGCGCACGCGCAAGATCAGCGCTCTCGGGATGCAGCTTGATCATCGATTCGGCCACTGCAGCGAACTGGTCGGCCGCCGTCTTCATACGGTTAGTGTCGCCTCCCGCCAGGGCGGCCCAGGTCTCGGTGGCGGAGGCCACCCGCTTGCGCGCCTGCGCCAGCGCGGCCGGATCAAACCGGCCAAACTGCGGCTTCACATAGTCAACCGGCTTCGCGCGGGCCAGTCCGTACGCCTTGCGAAGGGCAGCCAGAGCCGGCGTTGCAGCAGCAGCGGCTGGTGTCGACTGGGCGCAGTAGAAAAGCAGATCCTGCGCGAGACGGTCCGCCACACCCGGTTCTCCACGCGCCAGCGTGGCGTACTGGGAAATGATGCGCGACGCCGTCCGCTTGACATACACATCGGGCGCGCAGAGCTGCTCCGCCAGCGCTTCAAAAAATGCGGCGCTGAGCTTCCAGAAAACGCGCGGCTCCACCTGGCTGGCGTTGGCGGCCAGGCCCAGGCTGATGCGCGCCATGAGCTGCGCCGCAGGGACGTCCGCCGAACGGACCACTTTCAGAACGGCCTGGTCAACCTGCGTGCGCACACCTGCGTGGTAGGCCAGGGGCGGCGGCATGGTGTCGATGGGCGCATCAATCCAGCGCCACTCCTGCGGCCACAGATCAGCCGGATGTACACGGTCGCCTCCAGCCAGTTCCATGACTTCCCGGTACTGCGGAAACAAGGCAACAGGGGACGCGGTTTTCCCCTTGAGCACACCTTCCAGATACTCGGTCAGAGCGAAACTGGCGCGCTCGACCTTGTTGGCGGCGTCATCGCTGCACAGTTCGGGGCGTTGCACGAATTTCTGCGCCAGCGCCTCCATCGAACGCAATACCTTGGCCGGGGCGCCCAGCCCTACCATTTCCAGGGCACCCACCGCCTGATGCAGTTGCTGGCGGGCAATGCGCAACTGGCTGGCATCGACTTCGGCCAGATCAGAACCCCGGGCGAGTTCTGCGTCGCGGACAAACCGGCGCAACGCCTTGGTGGCGCCATCCAGCGACTTGCGCAACTCGTCCAACACCCAGGCCAGTGGTCCCAGGTCATTGGTGGCGAGGTCGTTTTCGCCGGTTGCCGTACTGTTGGTTTGCATCTGCTTGTCTACTCCTGCGATTGGTCGCCCCGGCTGGCTGCTCTGGCCTAGGCCACCTTGAACCGGGCCACCGACTGACGCAACTCCTCTGCCATCTTGGACAATTCACGCACCTGCCCGGCAGTCGAGCGGGTTCCATCGCTGGTCTGCTCGGTCACGGCAAAAATGTTCTGGATACTGTCGGCAACCGAGTTGGCCAATGCTGCTTCACGCGATGCCGAATCGGAAATCTGCTGGATCAGCTCGGACAAGCGACGCGAAACCTGGTCGATTTCGGCCAGTCGGGTTCCAGCGTTGTCCGACAGTTTTGCGCCTTCCACAACGCCCTGGGTCGAGCGCTCCATGGCGGCCACCGCATCCTGCGTATCAGCCTGGATGGTGCGCACCAGCCCGGAAATCTGGCGCGTGGCGTCCGCTGACCGCTCAGCCAGCCGCTGAACCTCTTCGGCCACCACCGAGAAGCCCCGCCCTGCCTCACCGGCCGAGGCAGCCTGAATGGCGGCGTTCAATGCCAACACGTTGGTCTGCTCGGTAATGTCGGAAATCAGCTCGGTGATTTCGCCAATCTCCTGGGATGACTCGCCCAGGCGCTTGATGCGTTTGGATGTCTCCTGAATCTGGTCGCGGATGGAGTTCATGCCACCGATGGCGTTTTGCACGGCTTGCAATCCGGACGCCGCGGCCTGCAGGGACTGGCGCGCCACCGCAGCGGATTCCTGAGCCTGACTGGACACCTGGTTGATGCGTGTCGCCATTTGCAGCACCGACTGGCCGGTTGCCTGGATTTCGTTCATCTGCTCATTGGATGCCGCCAGCAGCTCGGTGGAAGTTGCATCCACCTCTGACGTTGTTTGCGCCACCTTGGACGCCGTGTTCTGCACACTGGTCACCAGCGTGCGCAACTCCTCCACGGTGTAGTTCACGGAGTCAGCGATGGCGCCTGTGATGTCTTCCGTCACGGTAGCCTGCTGGGTCAGATCCCCCTCAGCGACCGTCTGCAATTCATTCATCAGTCGCAAGATCGCCGCCTGGTTTGCGTCGTTGACCCGTTTGGCCTCCAGCTGCAGGCGCTCGGCATCCACCATCTGGCTCTCGGCCGCCACCTGGCGGTTGCGTCCTTCCAGCAACTGCAGGTGGACCAAGCCCCATGCGCACATCAACGCGAGCGCAGCGGCCATCAGGATGACCGTGATCGCACCCCCGCCAATACCCGTACGCACCGACAATTTTTGCTGCAGTTGCTCCAGATTGCGGCGCAATGGCTCACTGTCCGCCACGATCAGCGACTGGGCTTCCCGCGCGGCAACCAGGCCCTGCAAATTGGCCAGAACCGAACCCGCCTGGGAGCGCGTCTGCTCAAAGAGCTTGGTAAGCGCTTCGAGTTGCTGGCGTGAGGCGCTATCGCGTGCCGCCGGCAGGCGCAATTCGGCGCTTCCCTGGAGCAGGCCCTGGGCGATTTCCTTGAACGCATTGAGGTCCTTGCCCATCAGGAACACCGCCTCTGCACTGATACCGTCCATCGTCAGGAATTCGGTCGACGATTTGCCGATGCGCTGGGTCAGCATCACCAGTTGACCCGCCGCCGAAACCTCAGCCGCAGAAGCACCAAGCTGTACCTTGAGGGCGGAGACCCCCTCTGCGAGGTCCAGCAAGTCCGAGGACTGGCGGTTGATCTGGCGCAACGCGGCGCCGATCTGCGTCAGTGTCTGCTGCTGGGCCATCACGGTGGCTGCATTTTTTTCCGCACGTTCGACGAATGGCAATATCACGCCAATTTCGTCCTGGTACGCGGAGTCCAGCGCGTCCAGCCGTTGCTCGGAGTCACCCGACTTCAACGCCCGAACACCGCGCGACAGTACGCTTGCGCTGTCCTTCACATCCGTAAACGCCTCGGCGGTTCCGACCACGGCCTGCGAGACAGACTTGGCGAGACGTTGCGACTGCATCAGGGACTGTCCCACAGCCCCCATCTGTTGACCGACCTGGTCGGAAAGCCGCAATGCCAGTATGGCCACAGCGCCCAGCAAGACCAGTGCCACCGCCAGCCCAATGAGCAAGAGCTGCTGGTGTGTCGCCGCGCTGCGCGTTCCGAGCACGGGCAAAGTCACGAATCCCGCGGGAGTCGGCTCTGCCGCCGCAACCCCAGCCGCTGCCGGCGGACCACCTGCGGGCGGATCGGGCAATACCGACGTCTGCGCACCATCGGTCCTTGAATGGTGGTCCGGATCCATGACGGTTCTGGAAAAAAATCGCTTGAGCCGATCTACGGACATGGTGAAGCCTCGAAACGGTAACTACACGGTAATGTTCAAAAAACTGGGGAGCTGGGACAGTGTCTGCAGGTTGATTTCCTGCCAGTACTGGCCGCCAGCATCGGCAAACCGATTTCCGAAGTACGCAGGCTCATCCGCGGACGGCGCCTGCGCACTCGTAAAACTCTCGGGACTGCGCAGTCCGGCCAGCGTGTCCACGAGGATCGCGCAGTTCACGTCCAGCGCTGCATTCAGGGTCACGACTACCGGCTCCGCGTTGGACTGCACCACCACCTCGGACTGCGCCACAAAGGCCGCCATGTCCACCACGCCGTACAGCCCACCGCGCAGGTTGACGACCCCGCGAAACCAGGGGCGCGAATACGGAACCGGCGCTATCGCGCCGGCGGGAAAGATCTCGCCGGACTGGCCCAGCGGAAAAAGGTAGTTCGAGCCGCGGCTACGCACTGCCAGCCAGGATACGGAGAGCCCTTCGTTGCGCGCCGTCTGCAAACGGCTGGCGAGTCGCGCCTGGAGTTCCCGAATAGCTTCCCGGTTGGCCATCGTGGTCCGCGCGATCAGCCCAATGCCCG
>JANNDB010000031.1:0-3998 GCA_031387285.1 Betaproteobacteria bacterium
TCGCACGGGAGGCGCTGGCATGTTCGATGCGTTCGAGCAGGGCGTCGCCGAAACCGTTCTGGATCATCAACTCCAGCGCCTGCAGCGCACGCTGGAACGCCTTGGACTGTGCTAGCAGTTCCTCCCGATTGGAGATCATGACATCGCGCCACATGGTCGGGTCGGAGGCGGCAATGCGGCTGAAATCGCGAAAGCCCGGCCCTGCCAGCGACAGGAAATCCTTGCCTGCCGGCTGGTCAGCAATGGCGTTCATCAGTGCAAATGCGATCAGGTGGGGCAGGTGGCTGATGGCGGCGAAGGCGGCATCGTGCCCTTCCGGCGTCATCTTGACCACGCGGCATCCCAGCGCAGCCCACACGTCCACAGCCTGTTGCACCTGCGCCGGCAGCGTCCGGTCAATGGGCGTCAGCACGACTTGCCGCCCCACGTAGAGATCCACGTCGGCGTTTTCCACGCCCGACAGTTCCTTGCCGGCAATCGGATGGCTTGGCACGAAGCATCCGATCTGCTCGCGCAGGGCGCGCCGCCCGGCGTCGATCACGTCGCGTTTGGTCGAACCCACGTCCATGATCAACATGCTCGGCGTCACCAGGTGCTTGATGGACTTGAAGGTGGCTTCGGTTGCCGCGACCGGCACGGCGATCAGCACGATGTCTGCGCCCGATACCGCCAGCAGGGCGGATGGCGCTTCGACGTCAATGACGCCCATTTGCCGCGCGCGGTCCGTGGTGGAGGGGGACTTGCTGTACCCGACGACGCGCTTGACCAGACCGGCCCGCTTGAGCGCGAGGGCAAACGAGCCGCCCATCATGCCGCATCCGATCAATCCGAGTTGTTGAAACATGGTGTCGTCCGGTTGCGCGGTTACGGATTTCCGATGGGGTAGGTTCCCAGCACTTTGTAGAACGCACAAAGGGACTGCAATTCCTTGAGCGCCTGAGCGACGTGGGGTTGCGACGGGTGGCCCTGGATGTCGAGGTAAAAATAGTACTCCCATTGCCCGGATCGGGCGGGACGCGACTCAAAGCGCGTCATGGATACCCCGTGTTCCTTCAACGGCACGAGCAGATCGTGCACGGCGCCTGGCCGATTGGGCACGGAGGCGATCAGGCTCACGCAATCATTGCCGCTGGCTTGCGGCGCCGGCATTTGTTGCGGCAGGCAGACCACTGCGAAACGTGTGCGGTTGAATGCGTCGTCCTGGATGGCGTGGGCCGCAATGTGCAAACCGAATTCGGAGGCAGCACGGTCACTCGCGATACCGGCCCATGCTGGATTGGTGGTGGCAAGGCGAGCGCCTTCGGCGTTGCTGGACGCAGTGCGCCGTTCCACGCCAGGGAGATGTGTGTTGAGCCAGCCCTGGCACTGTGCCAGCGCCTGGGGATGCGCCAGGACCATCTCGATGCCGTCGAGCGACTCCGACTGGCGCAGCAGGTTATGGCGCACCAACAGGCTGGTCTCACCCACCACATGCAAGGGCGTGAGCAGGAACAGGTCAAGGGACCGGGAAACCACGCCCTCGGTCGAATTTTCCACCGGAACCACGCCGAACTCTGCGCTGCCGGCGGCGGTGGCGCGGAAGACTTCGTCAATGCTGCTGCACGGGACGCGCTCGATGCTGGAGCCAAAAAACTGCAGCGCAGCCTGTTCACTGAAGGTTCCGGCCGGGCCCAGAAATGCCACCCGCTCGGGCGCTTCCAGCGCGCGGCAGGCCGACATGATCTCGCGCCACACCGTGGCGACGCCCTGGTCACGCAGCGGACCCGGGTTGCGCTCCTGCAGGGCACGCACCACCTGCGCTTCGCGTTCAGGTCGAAAAACGGCCGAACCTTCGGCGCGTTTGATATCGCCGACCTCGTTGGCCAGCGCCGCGCGGCGGTTGAGCAAATCCAGCAACTGGACGTCGACAGCGTCAATCTCGGTGCGCAGCTGCGGCAGGGTCTTGGTCATGGTCTGGGAGTCGGGCGGTCGGCAGGCGTTGTTTCACGCGCCGCTTTGCTCAAATTCTCGCATGTACGCCACCAGTGCCTGCACCCCCGCCAGCGGCATCGCGTTGTAGATGCTTGCGCGCATGCCGCCAACCGACTTGTGGCCCTTGAGCGAGAGCAGTCCACGCTCGGCGGCTCCGGCGAGGAAGGCCGCATTGCGGGTTTCGTCGCGCAGGAAAAAGGGCACGTTCATGCGGGAACGGCACTCGGGAGCCACCCGGTTCACATACAGGCTCGACGCGTCGATCGCGCCGTAGAGCAGGGCGGCCTTGGCGCGGTTGCGCTCCTCCATCACCGCCAGGCCACCCTGGCGCAGCAGCCACTGGAACACTAAGCCTGCTATATATATAGCGTAGGTTGGCGGCGTGTTGTACATGGACTGGTTGTCCGCCACCTGCCGGTAGTCGAAGGCGCTGGGGCAGACCGGTAGCGCGTGGCCAAGCAGGTCTTCACGTACCACCACCACGGTCAGGCCGGCTGGCCCGAGGTTCTTCTGCGCGCCGGCGAAGGCCAGTCCGACCCGGCTCCAGTCGATGGCCCGGGACGCGACGTGGGAGGAAAAATCGATCACCAGCGGCGCGTCACAACCCAGTCCGCGCAAGTCCGGCAACTGCTGGAACTCGACGCCGTGAATGGTTTCGTTGGTGCACAGGTGGACGTACGCGCTGTCCTTGCGCAGATTCCAGGTGGCCGGCGCCGGCAGTGTGGTGTGGCCGCCGGCGCCGTTGCTGGCGGCCAGGTGTGCGGCGCAGTACTTGCCGGCTTCCTTGTACGACTTCTGGCTCCAACTGCCAGTGACCACAAAATCGGCCTGCGCAGGTACACCGCTGGCGGCGCGCAGGCCGGCCAGATTCATCGGTACGATGGCGTTTTCGGCCAGGCCTCCGCCTTGCATGAACAGGATGCGGAATTCGGCGGGGACTGCCAGCAAGGTGCGCAGGTCACGTTCGGCCGCTTCGTAGATGGCCATGAATTCGCGCCCGCGGTGGCTCATCTCCATCACGCCCATGCCGCTCGGGCGGCCGTTGGCGTCAGGCCAGTTGCACATCTCCGCAGCGGCTTGCTCGAGCACCTCCTCAGCGATGGCCGCCGGACCGGCGGAAAAGTTGAAGGGGCGCTGCATCCGCTCAGGCGCCTGCGTCGGCAGCATCGTCGGCTGCGCCTTCGGCGTCCCCTTCTGCGCCGTTCGCGTCGTTCTCGACGATGCGCTGCAGTCCGCTGAGCCTGGAACCTTCATCCAGGCCGATCAGCGTGACGCCTTGTGTGGCGCGGCCAAGTTCGCGGATCTCGCTGACGCGCGTGCGCACCAGCACCCCTTTGTCGGTGATCAGCATGATCTCGTCGTCGGCATGCACCAGCGTGGCCGCGACGACCTTGCCGTTGCGCTCGCTTTGCTGGATGGCGATCATGCCCTTGCTGCCACGGCCGTGGCGCGTGTACTCGGTGATGATGGTGCGCTTGCCATAACCGTGCTCGGTGGCAGTAAGCACCGACTGGTGTTCGTCCTCGGCAACCAGCATGGCGATCACGCTCTGGCCCGGGTCGAGCATCATGCCGCGCACGCCGCGTGTGTCACGCCCCAGCGGGCGTACGTCGTTCTCGTCGAAACGGACGGCTTTGCCGCCGTCCGAGAACAGCATCACGTCGTGCGCTCCGTCGGTCAGCGAGGCACCCACCAGGAAGTCGCCGTCATCCAGTTTGATGGCGATGATGCCGGCCTTGCGCGGGTTGTTGAACTCGTCCAGCGTGGTCTTCTTGACGGTACCCATGCTGGTGGCCATGAAGATGTATTGGTCCGGCGGGAAGCTGCGCTTCTCGCCCGTGAGCGGCAACACCACCGTGATCTTTTCACCTTCCTGCAGGGGAAACATGTTGACGATGGGGCGTCCGCGCGAGCCGCGCGAACCTTGCGGCACCTCCCAGACCTTGAGCCAGTAAAGCCGGCCGCGGTTGGAAAAACACAGGATGTAGTCGTGGGTGTTGGCGATGAAGAGCTGATCGACCCAGTCG
>JANNDB010000070.1:0-1720 GCA_031387285.1 Betaproteobacteria bacterium
CCCTCGCCGGGCACCTTGAAGCGGCTGGTCTTGAGCGGCGCGGCCGCCACCGGTTTCACTTCAGGCATGGGTCGGCTCCCGGTGGTGGATAAGGGCGAGCACTTCTTCGCGCATGCGGATGAACTCGGGGTCGGACTTGACCTTGCGCGCATCCCGGTGGCCCAGGAACTGGCGCGAGAAGGGCACCTTGTCGTAGGTGTGTGTGATTCGCCCGGGACTTGGACTCATGACGATCAGCCGCGTCGCCAGGAACAGTGCCTCCTCGACCGAATGGGTTATGAAGAACACCATCTTGTTGGTGCTCGACCAGGCCCCGAGCAGGATTTCCTGCACCTGTTCGCGGGTGAACGCGTCGAGCGCGCCCATCGGCTCGTCCATCAGCAATACGGCCGGGTCATTGGCCAGCGCGCGTGCGATGCCCACGCGCTGCTGCATGCCGCCGGAGAGTTCGTAGACCGCCCGGTCCCCGTATTCCTTGAGGCCGACCAAGGCCAGTTTCTCGTCGGCATTACGCTGACGCACGGCCCTTTCCACGCCGCGCAGGCGCAGCCCGAGGGCTACGTTGTCGCGCACCGAAAGCCACGGCATGAGCGCATGTTTCTGGAACACCACGCCGCGATCGGCACCGGGCCCGACCACCGGTGTGCCGTCCAGCAGGATCTGCCCGGTGGACGGCGGCAGGAAGCCCGCGATGCAGTTGAGCAGCGTGGTCTTGCCGCAACCCGAGGCGCCGAGTGCAACCACGAAGTCGCCGTCGTGCATCTGCAGGTTGACCGGCGCCAGCGCCTGTAGCGTGCCGCCCTTGACCGCGTAGTTGACGGTCAGGTCACGGATATCCAGCGTAGGCATGGGCTGATCCCTGGTAAGCCAAAAAAAAGGGCGGCAACCAGCGCGCCGCCCCGACCTGTGGACGCGTCAGCGCCCCCGCCTTACTTGGCCGTCGCCTTCTTGATATAGGCGTCGGTGACGAAATCGGCGTACTTGGGCTTGACTTCCTGGATGCGGCCCTGCTCCTTGAGGAAGGCTGCCGTGTCGGTCATGGCCTTGGCGGCGCCGCCACCCATCCACTTCGAGCCCATCTGTTCCGTTGCCGTGGGGAACTTGTACAGCGCCATGGCCGCCGGCACGTCCTTGGCGTCGGCCTTGGTCATCTTGGCGATGGCCTTGACTTGCGGGGTGTCCGGCGTCCACTTGGCACCGGTCTTGCGGTACTCGTCGTCGGCCTTGATCAGCGCCTTGACCAGGGCCACCATGAAGCCCTCGTTAGTGGCTGCCCACTTGGCGTTCACGGCAAAACCGTCAAAGGTCGGGTAACCCTTGGCGCCGATGGAGCCGGAGCTGGCGATGGACTTGCCATTGCCCTTGATTTTCGAGAGCAACGGGTCCCAGATGAAGGTGGCGTCGATGTCCCCGCGCTCCCAGGCGGCGGCGATTTCCGGTGGCCGCATGTTCATCACGTTCACGCCCTTGGGATCAACACCTTCGAGTTTCATCGCCGCCATCAGCTGGTAATGGGCGGTGGATACGAACGGTGTGGCGACCTTCTTGCCTTTGAGGTCCTTGATGCTGTTGACGCCCGAGCCATTGCGGGCAATCAGTGCCTCCGCATCGGCAATATCGTCCAGAATCCAGAACAGCTTGATGTCCTGGCCCTGGCTGGCCGCTGCGGTAAGCGGACTGGAGCCCACCTGGCCGAGTTGCACGTCGCCGCTGGCCATGG
>JANNDB010000158.1:0-2274 GCA_031387285.1 Betaproteobacteria bacterium
CGACTGGCGCCTCGTGCTGGAACGCTGGCCGATGGTGCTCCTGCTGGTCACCCTCCCGGTGATTTTCAAGGCGGTTCTGGTGGCACTCCTCGCGCGGGGCCTGGGCAGTACCTGGGGCATTGCAATTCGCACCGGTCTGTACCTGGCGCAGGCCGGCGAGTTTGGCTTCGTCCTGTTGACGCTGGCGCAGAAGCACGCGCTGGTACCTCCCGCATTGCTCAACCCGATTCTTGCCAGCATGGTGCTTTCCATGCTGGCTACGCCGTTCATCATCATGTACAGCAACCGCATCGTCATGAAGCTGGTGTCCAGCGAGTGGTTGCAGCAGTCTCTGCAAATGACGACCATCGCGCGCAAGTCGATCAACGCCAACAAACATGTGATCATCTGTGGCTACGGACGCTGCGGCCAGAATCTGGCGCGCATGCTCGATGGCGAGGGCATTCCGTACATGGCGCTGGATCTGGACCCCGACCGGGTGCGTCAGGCCGCAGCCGCCGGTGACTCCGTCGTGTTTGGCGACGCCGTCCGGCTGCAAGCCTTGATGGCCGCCGGTCTGTCCCGGGCCAGTGCCGTGGTCGTCACGTTCATCGAGTCGCCCGCGGCGCTCAAGGTGTTGGGACATTCGCGCGCGCACGCCCCGCAGGTACCGGTGATACTGCGCACGCGCGATGACCATGATCTGGAGAAGCTGCGTGCAGCCGGTGCGACCGAGGTTGTCCCCGAGTCCATCGAGGGTTCGCTGATGCTGGCAAGTCATGCCCTGGCCCTGGTCGGAGTCCCGATGCGCCGGGTGATACGCGTCGTCCAGGATCAGCGCGACGCGCGCTACCAGCTTTTGCGTGGCTACTTCCATGGTGCGGACGATGACGGCGTGGATGAAATGGACCACGAGCGGCTGTCGTCCTTCACCATACCCCTGGGTGCCAATTCCATTGGCAAGCCCCTGGCCCATCTGGCGCTGCATGCGATGGGCATACGGGTTGTAAACCTGCGCCGTGCCAATGGCGCGGCAATCGTGCCGTCCGAAGACGTGCTGCTTCAGGACGGCGACACGCTGGTGCTCTCGGGTACGCCGGAGAACCTCACGCTGGCAGAGCAGAAGTTGGTACGGGCACAATGAGTCCACTGCGCCATCAAAGTCCAAGCATGCACGACCAAAGCATTCACCAATACCTGCGCGACCACATCCGCACCGTGCCCGACTGGCCCGCGCCTGGCGTGCAGTTCCGCGATATCACACCGCTTCTCCAGGAAGCCAAGGTTTTCCGGGTGCTGATCGACGCCTTTGTGCACCGCTACATGGACCCACACATGCGCCCGGACGTCGTGGCAGGGCTGGACGCCCGCGGGTTCATTCTGGGGGCGGTCGTGGCCTACGAACTCGGAATAGGGTTCGTACCGATCCGCAAGAAAGGCAAGCTTCCATTTACCACGGTGGAGGAGACCTACGAGCTGGAATACGGCAGCGCAACCGTCGAATTGCACACCGACGCCGTCCGTCCTGGCAGCCGCGTCCTGCTGGTAGACGACCTTATCGCCACTGGTGGCACCATGATGGCGGGCAAGAAGCTGCTTGAAAAGCTCGGTGCAACCGTCATGGAGGGCGCAGCAATCGTTGACCTGCCGGAACTTGGTGGCTCAGCAAAGCTGCGCGCCAGCGGCCTGCGCCTCTTTACCCTGGTCGATTTCGACGGACATTGAAACGCCCGGGCGAAACGCTGACGCCCGAACAACGCACCGCCGCTCAGGTGACGGCAATGCGCTTTCGGTTGCTCACTACCCGCTTGGCCATGATGGCGCCCAGCGCCATCGCCAGCGCCAAGGCGATCTGCGTCTGGCGGTTTGACAGCTCGGTGAACCGCATCGGCGTCAGCGCCCACAGTTTGCAGGCGCTGCCCGCCTGCACGGTGGCACTGCGCGCCCGGTACGAGAAAAACCCGCCTTCACCGACCACGGAGCCGGCACCCACTGCCGCAAGGTGGATCTTGCCACTGGCGTCCTCGAAATGCACGGTCAACATGCCGGACTCGACGAAATACAGGGTGCGGTCTTGGGCGCCCTGGGAAATCAGGGTCTGGCCCAGCGCCAAGGTTGTCGACTGCATGTAGCCACTCAGGACCTCCCATTGCGGCCGGGTGAGCATGTCGCGCAACGTGCTGTCCGCAGGATCATTCAGCACGGTCTCTATCAGGCCGGAAATATCGATCTTGTGTTGTGACGTGTACATGGTCGACATTCAGAATATCCTCGCGAAGGCTGCTTGGATCAAGA
>JANNDB010000168.1:0-1829 GCA_031387285.1 Betaproteobacteria bacterium
GGCGGCGTCCTGCTGCTCCTTGCGCGCGTCCTTGCGTTGAGCCTCCAACTCCTGTTTCTTGCGTTCCGCAGTGGCCTGGGCTTCGATCAGCTTCTTCCTCTCGGCTTCGCGTGACAGTTTCTCGCGCTTTTCCTGCTCCGCCTGCTGGCGCGCGAGTTTCTGCTCCCGAAGCTTGCGCTCGCGTTCCAGCGTGATGTCGGGCGTGGCCGGCTGCACCACTGGCGCGGGTGGCGCTGGCGGTGGAGTTACTACGGGAGCGGGCGGTTGCGGAATCACCTTGGGCGCGGCTTCCTGCGGCACGGCGGACCACAACTCGGCCTGCGCGGACACCAGCACGGCTTCGCGTTTCCAGCGCACGCCCCAGGTGAGCGCCGCCAGCAAGACCGCATGCGCAAGGATGGCCAGCCCGAACGCGCGCACCAGTCCGCGGGTGGGCGGTGGCGCGAACTCCAGGCGCTCCAGAGCGGCCGCCATGGTCAATTCACCAGTTGCACGGACAGCCCGACACGCTGCACCCCGGCGCGCTGCAAAGTGTCCATCACGCGCACCACCACTTCGTATTTGACGCTGCGGTCCGCGCTGATCACCACTGCCGAATTGGTCTGGCGCTCCTGCGCCTTCTTCACCGTGGCGGCCAGGTCACGCAGGGTGATGCGGGAGGCGGCGTCCCCGGTCTTCAACTCGAGCAGTTCGTCCTTGCCGATCACGATCTGCACCACCTGGTCGGGTTGTTTGGCGGCCCGTCCGACGCTGGGCAGGTCCACCACGCTCGGGGTGATCAGCGGCGCCGTCACCATGAAGATGATCAGCAGCACCAGCATCACGTCGATGAAGGGCACCATGTTGATCTCGCTGATGGTGCGCCTGCCGCGGCCGCGGCTGATGGTGGCGGGCATGATCTGCAGCCCGTCTCAGTGCCCGGACGCCGACTGCGCGCCGACGTTGCGCTGCAGGATGTTGGAGAACTCTTCGATGAAAGTCTCCAGCCGGATGGCGATGCGGTCGATGTCGCGCGCAAAGCGGTTGTACGCCACGACCGCCGGAATCGCGGCGAACAGTCCGATGGCGGTTGCCACCAGGGCTTCGGCAATTCCCGGCGCCACGGTGGCCAGCGTGACCTGCTGCAGGTTGGCCAGGCCGGTGAAGGCGTGCATGATGCCCCACACCGTCCCAAACAGCCCCACATAGGGCGACACGGAACCGACCGAGGCCAGAAACGACAGGTTGCTCTCCACGGCATCCATCTCGCGCTGGAAACTGGCCCGCATCGCGCGGCGCGCGCCGTCCATCAGGGTGACGGCGTCACTGATGCGGCGCTCCCGCAGCTTCTGGAACTCGCGCATGCCGCTGGCGAAGATGCGTTCCATGGCGCCGCTGTCGCGCGCATTCTTGGCGGCGGCGGCAAACAGATCGTTCAGGCTGGTGCCGGACCAGAACTCGCGCTCGAAGGTATCGTTGTGCGATTTGATGCGACGCAGCGCAAATAGCTTGCGAAAGATCGCCGCCCAACTCGCCACCGAGACCACCACCAGCAGCAACATGACCAGTTGCACCACCAGGCTGGCGTTCAGTACAAGGTGCAGTATCGACAGATCCTGGTTCATCGGGGGGCTTTCAGGAGGGCTCGCATCATTTTGGCAGGCAGCCGGGGGCGTCCTGATGCGGGCTGACCCGGCTCATGTAAGCAACTGTCGCAGGCGCTCAATGGCGGTCTGCAGTTCGGTCATGGAACTGGCGCTGGAAAAGCGCACGAAATGGGCCGTCTCCGCGGTGCCGAAATCGCGCCCGGGGGTGATGGCGATGTGCGCCTTCTCCATCACGGCGAAGGC
>JANNDB010000229.1:0-4957 GCA_031387285.1 Betaproteobacteria bacterium
GCAGAATCAGGTAGATGTCGGCGATACCAATTTCGCGGTAGATCAGCATGCCCACCACCAACGCATAAAACACAGCCACTGCGGAGGCTTCAGTGGGCGTGAAGATGCCGCCATAAATGCCGCCGAGGATGATCACCGGCATCAGCAGGGCCCATCCGGCCTGCCAGGTGGCTCTGGCAAACGGGAGCCGTCCTTCGCCGTCGCTTTTGCCCCATCCCTTGATCTTGCAATAGATGTAGACAAACAGCATCAGCGCGCCGCCGATCAGGAGCCCCGGGCCAAAGCCAGCGATGAACAGTTCACCAATGGAGACCTCGGCGCTCACGCCGTAGAGGATCATCGGGATCGAAGGTGGAATGATGACGCCGAGCTCGGCGCTGGTGGCTTGCAGCGCGGCGGCGTAACCTGTGGGGTAACCGTGCTTGATGAGCGCCGGAATCAGGATGGCGCCAATGGCAAAGGTGGTGGCCACTGACGAGCCCGACACCGCCGCGAAGATCATGCAGGTGAGCACGCAGGTCATCGGCAGGCCGCCCTGCACGCCCCCTACGATGCTCTTGGCAAACTCGACCAGGCGGCGCGAAATGCCACCGGTCTCCATCACGTTGCCGGCCAGAATGAAGAAGGGGATCGCGGCCAGCGGGAACTTGTTGATGGAGGAGAACATCTCCTTCACTGAAATCAGCATGTTCACGTTGGCGATCTGGATGCCAGTAATAGCCGCCAGGCCGATCGACACTGCCACCGATACCGTGAACGCAAAACACAGCACCATGGTGGTGAGCATGGCGGCGGTCATGGGAAGGCCCTCATGTCGCCTGCTGTGATTCCGCCCGCGGCTGAATACGCGGGGCGATTCATTGCGCCGTCTCCAGTTCCAGTCGCTGCGGATCGATCAGGTTGCCCAGGATACCCAGGACGCTGAACACACCGCCCACGGGCAGCGCCAGATAAGCCCAGAACATCGAGACATCCTCCAGCCCGGTTACCGTCTGCACCTTGCCGCGGTTGGCGTAGTCCCAGCCCCACCAGATCACCACGGTGATGAGCAGCAAGGCAGCCAGGCTGACGACCCAGTCGAGCACACGTTTGAGCCTGGGCGGGCTCCATCGGTACAACACATCCACGCTGACCATGGCGCCCTGCCGGAACGCCATGGGAATACCCAGAAACACCATCCATATCAGCGAAAAGCGGATCAGCACTTCCGACCATTCGGCTGGGCGTTCGAGCACAAAGCGCGTGATGATCTGGTACATGCCGAGGCTTGCCGCCAGCGCCATCATGGCGCAGGCGCCTGCCATGGACACACGGGTGGTCCAGCCTTCCAGCATCAGAAACCGGTCTCTCGTCGTCATGGATGGCCACACTTTCCCGTTGTGCAACAAAAAAGCCCGGGCAGGGCCGGGCGTATCGGGCAGTCAACCAGCGTGCTGGCTATTTGTAGTTGCGGATCTTGTCGATCTCGGCCTTGCCGAACTGCTTGTCGAATTCGGCATACACCGGCGCCAGGGCCGCGACGAACTTGGCCTTGTCCACGTTCTCCACCACGTTCATGCCTTTGGCACGCAACTCGGTCACACCCTTGGCGTCATCTTCGGCCACGCGGGCGCGATTGACCTTGGCTCCCAGTTTGGCGGCCTCGATGAATGCTGTCTTGTCGGCTGCGCTGAGTTTGTCGAACGCCGCCTTGTTCATCAGGAACACCGCAGGCGAATACACGTGGCCAGTCAGCGTCAGGTGTTTTTGCACCTGATCGAACTTGGCGGCCATGATGACGGACAGCGGGTTCTCCTGCCCATCCACCGTGCCCTGTTGCAGCGCCGTGAACACTTCCGGGAACGCCATCGGCGTGGGGACGATGCCAAAGCCCTTGTAGGCCGCCACGTGCACCGGGTTTTCCATGGTGCGCATCTTCAGGCCCTTGAGGTCGTCCGGGCCATTCACCGAGCGCTTGTTGTTGGTCATGTGGCGCACGCCGTTCTCGGCCCACGCCAGTGCCTTGAAGCCTTTGGAGTCGAACTTGGTCTGCATGTCCTGCCCGATCGGGCCGTCAAGCACGGCCTGCGCATGTGCCTTGCCGCTGAACAGGAAAGGGATATCCAGAATCTTGGCTTCCGGAACGAAGTTGGGTACCGGCCCGGTCGACGTCAGCGTGAGTTCCTGGGTGCCCAGTTGCACGGCCTCCATCGACTCGCGCTCGCCACCCAGCGACCCGGAATAGAAGGTTTGAACCTTGTAGCGCCCGCCCGTGCGCTTTTCCACCTCGGAGGCGAAGGTATCGATGCCAACGCCCTGATGTGAATCCTTGCCGATGGAAATGCTGATGCGCATCGTGGTTTGGGCAGCGGCAATGGCCACAAAACCACAGGCCAGGGTGAGGCCGAGGGCCAGACGGACGAGTTTCATGCAGGTGTCTCCAGAATTGTTCAGTGGTATGCCTGGGGTGCCTATAGCCCACACAGGCGTCGCGCGATTATGGCCACGCTCCGTGCATACCGCTATGCGGGTTTCCACGCACAGCAGGCCGCGCACGGGCTATGCTCACAGACTTTTTCCACCTGTCCAGTCGACCATGCACGCGAGCACCACCACCATCGATGGAATTGAAGTCATTATCGAGGGCGAAGGCCCGCAGACCCTGCTGTTCCTGCACGGCTGGCCCGACACCTTTCATTTGTGGGATTCGACCGTTGCTGCGTTGAAAGGGCGCTACCGATGTGTGCGCTTCACGCTGCCGGGGTTTGATCGGGAATTGCCGCCACGCGGCACCTCGTTGGCACAGATGACCACATTGTTGTCGCGTGTGGTCGATGCGTCGGGTCAGGGCAGGGCAGTGACCCTGGTGTTGCACGACTGGGGTTGCGCCTTTGGTTACGAATTTGCCGCGTTGCACCCTCAGAAGGTGGCGCGCATGGTGGCCGTGGATGTGGGCGACCACAACTCCGATGCCTTGCGCCGCACTCTGCCCGCGAAGGCCAAGGCACAGGTGTTCATCTACCAGTTCTGGCTGGCGCTGGCCTGGCTCGTGCGCGGCCGCCTGGGGGACCGCATGACGCGCGGCATGGCGCGCGCCCTGCGTTGCCGCAGCGACCCGGCCCGCATCAGCTGGCAGATGAACTACCCCTATGCCATGAAATGGTTTGGCGTGCTCGGCGGTTGGTCAGGCGCGCGGCCCGTGGACCCGCAGTGCCCGGTGCTGTACACCTACGGCGAACGCAAGCTGTTCATGTTCCATTCGCGCCAGTGGCTGGAGAAAGTGGGCGCGCGCCCTGGCAGCAAGGTTCAGGGGTTCCCTACCGGGCACTGGGTGATGGTGCAACAGCCGGACGCGTTCAACACCTGCCTGCTGGAGTGGCTCGGCAACACCCCGGAGCGCAATTAGGCGCCGTGTTTCCCCGGTGTCCAGCCCTGCGTGCCCAATGCCTGTTCGGCAATCGCCGTCGGACTGGCTTCCAGCGTCGTCCCCATGGTGTCGTTCCAGCGGTTCAGGAATGCAAACATCGCCACCACGCCGAGGATTTCGGTGATGGCGCCGTCGCTCCAGTGTTGTTGCAACTCGGCAAACATGGCGTCGGTGACGGCATTGGGCTGGCTCGCCGCGGCCAGCGCAAAGTCCATGGCCAGGCGCTCGGGCACGCTGTAGAGCGGGCTGCTGGCATAGGTCCAGACGTCGGCCAGTTTGGCGTCGGTGATGCCGAAGTTGTGCGCACCCAGCAGGGTGTGGGCCTGGCAATACAGGCAGCCCGACACCTTGCTCACCACATGGCCTATCAGGCGGCGAAAGCCCTGGTCCACCTCACCGGCCGGGTCCATTACGGCGGCATTGAGCTGGGCAAAGGCCTGCACCATCTTGGGCTTGCGCTGCATGGTCAGCACGCTGTTGGGTGTGAAGCCCAGCGTGCCGAGGAAGAAATCGAAATGCGACCTGAGTTCCGGTGTGGCTTCGGGCGGCAAAGGTTTGAGGCGTGCCATGGTGTTCACATTCCTGCGTAATTCGGTCCGCCGCCGCCTTCGGGCGTGACCCACACGATGTTCTGGGTCGGGTCCTTGATGTCGCAGGTCTTGCAATGCACGCAGTTCTGCGCGTTGATCTGCAGCCGGTCGGTGTTGTCGTCGTTCTTCACGAACTCGTACACGCCGGCCGGGCAATAACGTGCCTCGGGGCCAGCGAACCTGGCCAGGTTGATGCCCACCGGCACGCTGGCGTCCTTCAGCGTGAGGTGCGCCGGTTGTTGTTCCTCGTGGTTGGTGTTGCTGATGAACACGCTCGAGAGGCGGTCAAACGTGAGTTTGCCGTCCGGCTTGGGATAGACGATCGGTTTGCATTCGGCCGCCGGCTTGAGGTACAGGTGGTCCGGCTTGTCGCGGTGCAGGGTCCAGGGCACGTTGCCGCGCAGCACAAACTGCTCCAGGCCATTCATCACCGTGGCAACGTTGAGCCCCTTCTTGAACCAGCTCTTGAAGTTGCGCGCCTTGTTGAGCTCGGTGAACAGCCAGCTCTTCTCGAAGGCCGCAGGGTAGGCGCTAAGTTCGTCGTGCTGGCGACCGCTGGTGACGGCTTCATAAGCCGCTTCGGCGGCCAGCATGCCGGTCTTCATCGCGGCGTGGCTGCCCTTGATGCGGCTCACGTTCAGGTAGCCGGCGTCACAGCCCACCAGCGCTCCACCCGGAAACACAGTCTTGGGCAGCGACATCAGGCCGCCTGCGGTAATGGCGCGCGCGCCATAGGCCAGGCGCTTTGCCGGCTTGAGGCCTTCGCCTTCGAAATACCAGCGGATGTTCGGATGCGTCTTCCAGCGCTGGAATTCCTCGAACGGGCTCAGGTAGGGGTTGCTGTAGTCCAGCCCGGTAATGAAGCCCAGGGCGATCCGGTTGCCGTCCAGGTGGTAGAGGAAGGCGCCGCCATAGGTGTCGCTGTCCATCGGCCAGCCGGCGGTGTGCAGGACGAAGCCGG
>JANNDB010000267.1:0-4174 GCA_031387285.1 Betaproteobacteria bacterium
CAGCACGGTGGCCCCAACCACGTCGGCAACTTGTGCAGTGCACCCGTGCTGGCGGACTGCGAGCAGGACCGGCTGGCCCACCAGAGTTCCTACTTCTACATCGGGCACTTTGCCCGCTTTGTGCGGCCTGGCGCGCGGCGGGTGTTGTGCGCCGCGTCGCGGGAGGCGCTGGAAACTGCCGCATTTGTCAATCCCGATGGGTCGGTGGCGACGGTGGTGATGAATCGCACACCGCACGCGATCCGCTTCGCGCTGCACTGTGACGACAACTGGCTGCATTGCGAGTTGCCAGCCCGTTCCATCGCAACCTGCATGGCGGCTGGACCATCGTGAGCCGACCCTGTGTGACGGCGGAAAAAGACCGCAGCAAACACTGCACCGCGACGCACGCGCGCGCAGTGGCCGTGTCGTTGTCGACGTTGTGCCTGCTGTGGACGCTTTCCGGTTGCGGGGGGGGTGGTTCCGGGGGGTCGGGGACTGCCGTGCTGTCAGCGCCGGCGGCGCCGCTGGCCGTGGCGTCGGCTCCCGTGGCGGTGGCACCCCCTGTTGTTGCGCCGGCCGGATACGTTCTGGTGTGGTCCGACGAGTTCGATGTCGACGGTCTGCCCGACCCGGCAAAGTGGGACTACGACACCGACCGGAACCGGTTTGGCTGGTACAACAACGAACTGCAGTACTACGCGCGCGATCGGCCAGACAATGCCCGCGTCATCGGCGGTCGCCTGCTGATCAGCGCGCGTCGGGAGTCGCTTTCAAGTCTGCCCGATTGGGGCGGTCAGCGCTACAGCTCGGCGCGGCTGGTGACGCGTGGCAAGGCCAGCTGGACCTATGGCTTCATCGAGATACGCGCGAAACTGCCTTGCGGCGCCGGAACCTGGCCTGCGTTATGGACGCTGGGCACCCGGGGCAGCTGGCCCCTGGATGGCGAGATCGACATCATGGAACAGGTGGGCAGCAATCCGACGCGCATCTTTGGAACCATCCATACGCAACTGAGCGGTGGTTCCGGTACCGGGGGTGCGACCCAGGTGAGCGACGCGTGCAGCCAGTTTCATGATTACCAGCTGCGCTGGACACCGGACGAGATCGCCATAGGGGTTGACGGCGTCACCTATTACCAGGCCAGCAATCCCCGTACGGGGTACAACGCCTGGCCATTTGACTTTGCCCAGTACCTGCTGCTCAACATCGCCGTGGGTGGCGATCTGGGTGGTCCGGTGAACGACGCGATTTTTCCCGTAACGATGGAAATCGACCACGTCCGGGTATTCCAGCGGCCCTGACGCAGGCCACCGGCGGCGTCAGGGCCCGGCGCGCACGACGCTGCCATCCGGCCCCAGACTGATGGTCAGCCTTGCCAGCTTCACCGCCCGCAGGTCCTGTGCCAGTGCTTGCGGAAGCCACGCACCCTCATGGACTGCGCTGCGCCCGTCGGCATAGTGCAGTGCAAAGGCGCGCACGACGACGGGCTGGGCGCCAAACGTGGCGCGGCGCGAGGGGTTTTCATACACGATCCAGGTCCGCCCGAACAATTTGAATCCGAAGCTGTTGGCTTCATGTCCGCCGCAAGCCGCTTCCGTGAACAGCCAGTCGGCCAGGACCGGTCGAGGCTCGAAGCGCAGTGTCCCGTCCACCATGCGAAACGGCGCGGCGCCCAGGCCCATGTGCAGCACCATGCTGATCCACTCGGCGGTGGCGCCACTCAGACGCGCGACATATCCAACACCGTGCGCGTTCGGATCGGGGAAGCGGCTGCTGGCAATGAACGATGAGTTTTCCAGCGGGGAACGCCCGTACGTTGCCGGATCCATGAACGCAACCAGGCCGGTGCGCAGATCGTCGAAGAATTCGCTGAACAGCCCGCTGCGCAAGGTCTCGAGCAGGAACTTGTAGTGCATGTGCAGGAAGATCGACTCGTTCTCGAGCCATCCGGGTGCGAATGTGCGGATGCGGCCAATATCCGCACTCTCATCGTCCAGCGGGGCATTGACCCGGTACATGCCCAGCTTCGCGTCGTAGAGGGCCGATCGACGCACGGCGCGGTGCAGTGCGCGCGCCTGTTCAACACTGTTCGCCGATCGCAGCGCGTGTACCGCGCCTTCCAGGAAGGGGGGCAGGGGATGGGCCGTGAATGCCAATGGCCGCACTGCCAGTGCAGGCCCGCCATTGGCGCCATCACGAGCGCCGGCGTGTGTTGCGATCGAGCTCGGTGTGTGCGTAAAGTAGCTGACGGGCAGTCCGCCGGCATCCATCGCCCGTGCCAGCCCGGTTTGCAGCACCCGCTCCAGCGCGTCCAGAAACGCAATCACGTCTGTCGCTGTGCAGCCGTTCTCCGTTCCCAGGAGGCCTAGCCGGACCCCGGCCCGGTACGCTTCGCGGCGCGAGGCAAGTCGATCCCAGGTCGCGAAGAAGTCGCCGGTGTCGGCGTCTGCCAGGATCTGCGTAACGTCGCCGAGCAGGGCGCCGATCTCGGCTGGCAGCAT
The DNA here is from genome assembly GCA_031387285.1 of Betaproteobacteria bacterium. Taxonomy (GTDB): domain Bacteria; phylum Pseudomonadota; class Gammaproteobacteria; order Burkholderiales; family Burkholderiaceae_C; genus CAISIP01. The sequence continues at coordinate 2,484 of JANNDB010000267.1, forward strand.
CATCGGTACATCGGGCTGCCGATGGAACGCTCCACGTACCAATGCGGCCCAGCGTTGCAGCGCATAGGCTTCGTGGGTCGATGAGCCGAACAAGGCGGGCAGGCCATTGAGGGCGTCGCACCAGCCCGGCTTCTCGGCCTCCATTTCCAGGCCCGCGCCTCCCGGGTCGAGCAGGGTGGCCTTGACCGCCAGCAGGGCAATGATTTTTCCCATCAGCGTCGTGCGGTAGACGGGGCCCTCACCGTGCCGCGTGCGTGCGGCGCGACGGGGCTCCTCGCGCACGGCGATTCTTGCCGCCTTGTCGGCGTCGCGCACCACGGCATGCAGCTGGCGCACGCTGCCGTCGTCGCGCAAATGGTGTTTTGCGCTGCGCGGCACCACCACATACTCGCTGTCAAAGAATGTGAATTCGCGATGCTCGAACAGCAGCGCATCGAACTGGTCGGGATGGATCGCGAGGAAACTCTCCAGCAGATCCAGGTTGTATATCCAGTGGTCGACCCAGTAGCCCTCTCCGTGGCTGGCGCCCTGAATCTTCTCGGAGCAGCCGATGATGCGGTCGAACCAGGGCCGCGCCATTTCCGCGCTCCCGCAGTCGCGCACCAGCGTGTCCATCAACTGGCCTGGACTGAACGGATGCAAGAGCGCGCGATGCCATTGCGGCGTGTCAGCCAGGGGGAACGCCCGCATCAGTGCCGGCAGTGCGTGGCCTGGCAGCCGGAACTTCTCGGACTCGATCACCAGCGGGTTGTTGCCGTCGAGCTGGAGCAGATTGAAGAAGGTCTCGATGTTGGACGCGCCGACGCCCGGGAAAACATAATTCTCGCAGCGGCGGTTCTGGTTCACGTCTCGGAAGTTCCCGTTGCCCTGGTAAAAGTAGGTCGGCGCCAATTCGAAGAAGTTGTAGTCGCGCTCCATGTCCCCGTGCTTGCGCGAGAACGTGTGGAAAACACGCGCGCCGTCCGGGCCGTCGACCACCACCGGCTGACCGCCTCGCATGCTGTTGTCCAGAAACGCCTGCTGGCTGTAGGGGTCGAGCTGCGCCGGCCCTGCGACGACGGCAAATTGCGCGCCGAGCTGCGCAATCAGCTGGGTGTTCTCGTTGCGCTTGCGCGCGCCGTAGTGTGCTTCCGACAGGACTCGTGCACGCAGCCCCCGCGCCTGCTCCCACTGCGGCGCCTGCCCGAAGTAGGAGTCCCAGCTGGTGCTGGCGCCTGGCTCCAGGGCCAGAGTCATGCGGGCAAAGGCGCAACCGGTGAAGGTGCCGCGGCGCGCCGCGCCGGGGTCGGCATGCGGAGCGCTCAGGAACGCCCGTGGTACGCGCAGGCTGGTATCGGGTCCGAACACCTGCTCCGGGTCGACCCACAGGGGGGCAGCCCTGCCTTCATGCACCGTGAAAGCATAAAAACCTCCCGTGATCCATTGCACTTCCGGCTTGTCCGAAGGCTCCACCTTGAGTTTGTAGAACGGCAGGTGGTCATCGACATGCAGTACCTCGGCAAATGCCTCCATGGTGCGCGACATCGACTTGAGCAGTTTTTCTTCCAGGCCAAAAGGTACGACCTGGGGCAGGCCGTCCAGCACCTCGGCGTGGATGGTGGTTTGCCCGATGTTTTCCACCGTGACCCGGCGCACCAGCGCAGGCAGGTTCTCATGCGGCAGGGTGAAATACACCACCCGTATGCGAAGGC
>JANNDB010000287.1:0-3155 GCA_031387285.1 Betaproteobacteria bacterium
CCCGAAAAGCCGCGTTTTGTGGTCGGCGCCCTTGGCCCCACACCCAAGACGGCGAGCATCAGCCCGGACGTGAACGACCCCGGCGCGCGCAACGTCACGTTCGAGCAATTGCGCGCGGCATACCATGAGCAGGCGCTGGCACTGGTGGAAGGCGGCAGCGACGTGCTGCTGGTGGAGACGATCTTCGACACGCTCAACGCCAAGGCCGCGCTATTTGCCATCGACGAGGTGTTCGAGCAGACCGGCGAGCGCCTGCCACTCATCATCAGCGGCACCGTGACCGACGCCTCGGGACGCATCCTGAGCGGCCAGACCGTCACCGCCTTCTGGTACAGCGTGCGCCATGCGCAGCCGCTGGCCATTGGCCTGAACTGCGCGCTCGGCGCGGCGCTGATGCGCCCCTATATCCAGGAGCTCAATCGGGTCGCGCCCGATACCTTCATCAGCTGCTACCCGAACGCCGGCCTGCCCAACCCGATGTCGGAGACCGGTTTCGATGAAACGCCCGAGGTGACATCGCGCCTGCTGCGCGAGTTCGTCGAGCAGGGTCTGGTGAACATCGTGGGCGGCTGTTGCGGCACCACACCGGAACACATCAGCGCAATTGGTGATGCAGTACGTCCGCTGGCCGTGCGCCCACTGGCGCATGCGGGCGCCTTCAGGCTGGCCGCCTGACGCGCCAGCAGCCGGAGCGGACGCGACGGAATGCGCCGCGCATGAACTTGCATTCCATTCAGGCTGCATTCAGTCACCCGCGGGCACCATGGGCGCCATCACAACCCAAGGAGTACCTCCATGAACCGCTACCTTTTGCTTCCCCTGCTGGCGGGCACCGCACTGGCGGCGCACGCCGATACCTGGTTCGACAACGCGCAGGTGCGTAGCGTTCAGCCGCAATACGAGTCCGTGGCTGTGCCGCGCCAGGAATGCACCAGCCAGTGGATCAACGAAACGCGCCGGGTCGAACGCAGCCGCAACTACGGTGGGGCGATCATCGGTGGCCTGGCCGGCGCAGTAGTGGGCAACCAGGTCGGCAACGGCCATGGCCGCGAAGCAGCCACTGCGCTCGGCGCGGTGCTGGGCGCCTTTACCGGCGACCGCGTGGGCAACCGTGGCAATGGTGACGAGCGCTACGAGCAGGTGCCGCGCCAGGTCCAGACCTGCCAGACCGTGAACGACGTGCAGCAGCGCCTCACGGGCTACCAGGTCGCCTATGAATACCGCGGCCAGCAGTTCACCACCGTGCTGCCGGAGAACCCGGGCTCTTACATCAAGGTGCGGGTGTCTATCGATCCGGTGCCACGGTAGTACGATGCCATTGTGCAGTCTGCCACTTCGCGCCTGACCATGAAAACCAGCGTCCGCCTGTTTGCCGCCTGCACCATGGCGCTGGCATTGGCCGCGCCGACGTGGGCCGATGTGAGCCGCGATCAGGCGGCCGCCATGGCCCAGGGCCAGACCGGCGGACGCGTGTTGTCAGTGGAAAAGTCCGAGTCCGGGCGGCGCACGGTGTGGCGCGTCAAGGTCGTCACCCCACGTGGCGAGGTGCGGGTGGTGCTCATCGATGCCGCCAGCGGACGCGGCGGATAGGCTCTGGCCCATGCGCCTGCTGCTGATCGAGGACGAAGCACCACTGCGGCTCACGCTGGCGCGCAAACTCGAGGCCGACGGCTACCGTGTCGATCAGGCGGCCGATGGCGAGGACGGCCTGCACCAGGCACGCGAATACCCGGTGGACGTGGCCATCGTCGACCTGGGCCTGCCCAAGGTCAACGGCCTCACCATCGTGCAGCGGCTGCGCGCCGACGGCCGCACCGTGCCCATCCTGATCCTAACCGCGCGTGGGGGCTGGCAGGACAAGGTGACCGGCCTGGAAGCGGGTGCTGACGACTATCTGGTCAAGCCGTTCGAATACCCCGAACTGGCAGCGCGCGTCAAGGCGCTGCTGCGCCGCTCCGCACTGGCCGCGTCCGACGTGCTCACCTTTGGACCCGTGGCCATCGACCTGGCGGCGCAACAGGCCCGACTGGGTGGCGCCCCGCTGGAGCTGACCACTTTTGAATACCGCGTGCTCGAATTCCTGGTGCGAGAGCGCGCACGCGTGGTGAGCAAACAGGAGCTTTCGGATTACCTGTATCCACACGACGAAGACCGCGACAGCAACGTGCTCGAAGTGCTGATCGGCCGCCTGCGCCGCAAGCTTGATCCGACCGGCACCCTGGCGCCCATAGAGACCCTGCGCGGACGCGGTTACCGCTTTGTCCTGGAATGAGCCGCCAGGCCGCTCCCAAGGCGACAACGCAGTTGCGGCGAAGGCTGACAATTGCGCGCAGCGCTTGTCACGCCATAGCCAATAGCCCCGCAGCGCGCAGCGCGGAGGGAAGTCCAGTGAGCCGCCGACGGACACCCTTCACCCCGAGCGCAGCCCGAACGGAAAGCGGGTGAGAGACTCCATCCGTACGCGCCTGATCCTGGGTGCCACGCTGGTGCTGGTGGCCTTTGTGGTGGCGGCCGGATGGGCCGTGCAGCGTGCCCACGCCGACAGCGTGCGCGCGGCGCGGCTGGCGCAGTTGCAGAGCACGGTCTATCTGCTGCTGGCCGGCGCCGAACTCGACGCCAGCGGCGCACTGCTGATGCCCGCCGCCTTTCCGGAGCCGCGCCTGTCGCTGCCGGGCTCGGGCCTGTACGCCAGTGTGCGCAACCTGCCACGTGGCGAAGAGTGGCGCTCGCCTTCCGCCGTAGCCACCAACCCGCCGTTCCAGCGCGCCGTGCCTGTGGGGCAGTGGCGTTATGAATCACCCACCAGCGCGGACGGCCGTGGCTGGCTGGCGGTAGGTTATGGCGTGAACTGGACCGAAGGTGAGCGCTCGGTGCCGCTCGTGCTGTCGGTGCTGGAAGACCGCGCCGAGTTCGACCGCGAGGTGGCGGTCTTCGAGCGCACCCTGTGGACCTCGTTGGGCGGCGCGGCCTTGCTGCTGCTGCTGTCGCAGGCGCTTTTGCTGCAATGGGGTCTGGCGCCGCTGCGCCGCGTCACGCAGGAGATCCAGCGCATTGAAAACGGTGAGCAGGCCGAGGTGGTGCAGCATTACCCGAGCGAGATTGCCGCGCTTACCAACAACCTGAATACGCTGATCCGCCAGGAGCGGGTGCGCCAG
>JANNDB010000306.1:0-7411 GCA_031387285.1 Betaproteobacteria bacterium
CGCCCCCCCTGCCCCCCGACCCCGACCCCGAGAATAAACTCAAAGGGGAACTGCTTGTCGACGACGGTGGGACCTGCCAATAGGCGGATGGACACCATGAAAAACCACTTTGTATCGGGTCTCTTCCTTGCGTTGACCTTCGGGTTGTCTGCCTCCGTCTGTGCTGCCCCCGCCGGTGAAGTCGAATTCGCCAAGGGCGTCGGAGTCGCGCAGGCCGGCAGCAAAGGCCCGCGCGCGCTGAGCCAGGGCGTGCCGATCGAGGCCGGTGACACCGTGACGCTGGGCTCGAACAGCTTTGCCGTGGTCAAGATGACGGATGGCACGCGCATGACACTGCGCCCGAACTCGGCCGTGCGGTTCGAGGACTACGTGTACCGCCAGCCCGACAAGCCCGACAGCATGATCACCAGCCTGCTCAAGGGCGGTGTGCGCATGGTGACAGGCCTGATCGCCAAAGGTTCTCCCCAGGCGGCCAAGCTCACCACGGCCACCGCCACCGTCGGCATTCGCGGAACCGACTTTGATGCGCGCATCTGCCGCGCCGATTGCGCGACGGATTCAGCGCGTATTGCGCAAAAGTCCGAAGTGTCCAACGTAGCTGCCAGCGCGCGCGTCGCCAGCCTGCAAGGGCCGGTGGCTGCCATCAACCCCCAGGGAGAGCGCCGCGTCGTTGTGGAAGGCGGGCCGCTTTACAACGGCGACACCCTGGAGACTGCCAACAATGGCAACGCCGTGCTGGTTTTTCGGGACAACACCAAGGTTACGGTCCAGCCACGGACCCAGTTCAAGGTCGACAACTTTGTCTACAGCAGCGACAACGCGGCCGAGGGCACGGTGGTCTTCAACCTGTTGCGCGGCGGTATGCGGGTGCTTACGGGCCTTGTCGGAAAGGCGCGCCCGCAGGCGGTGCGCATGAGCACGCCGACCTCCACGGTAGGCATTCGCGGCACCGGGATGGACATCTTCGCGGATGCCGAAGGCTGCGCCGAGGCGGGCGGGGCTGCTGGTTGCACCCTCATCACCACCTGGGAAGGCGAGGCTGTGCTCAATCCCGGCGCAGCGAACGAAGTCGCGGTGCCTACCGGTGTGGTCATGCTGCAGGACGCTGCTGGCGGCATTGCGCGGCAGTTGCAGACGTTGCCGCCCTTCATGCAGAACATTCCGACGATCCGTCCGGACGCGGTGCCAACCAACGCGGACCAGATCTTCAATGCACAGGAGATAAGCGAGAGCGACCCTGGCCTGTTCGTTTTTTCGCGCGACGGCCACCTCTCGCTCACGACGGGCGACCGGACCATCGATATCGCCCGTGGCGAGACCGGTTTCCTGAATCCGGATGGCACACGCCTGGTGCGCGCCCGCGTCACGCCAAATTTCCTCGAATTCGATTTCATACCGCGACCGGATCGCTTCAATCCCAGTGCGGCGCGCCTGCGCGACCTTGCCGGTGCCTTCAAGGTGAAGCCCCAGGTCTGCCGCTGATCGGAAACCAAAAAAATGTTGAATCACCACCAGCGACTCTCCGCGATAGTTCTTGCCGCCCTGTGTGCTGCCAGCGCGAGCCAGGCGCAGACGGCAAGCTCTCCACCTGCCGCACCGGCTGCCACGGAAGAAGCCAGTTTCACCATCACCGGCTTCGTGGTCGAAGGTGAAAATCCCCTCCCGGCCAACCTGACACAGGCTACGTTGCAACCCTACCTCGGCCAGCACAGCGGCATCGAGCGCTTGCAGCAGGCCGCGCTGGCCCTGGAGGAAGTGCTGCGCAGCCGTGGTTTCGGTTTCTACCGCGTGGTACTGCCGCCACAGGACATAGGCGGTGAAATCAAGCTGCAGATGTTCAAGTTCACGCTGGGCACGCTGGCCATCAAGGGCAATCAGGTTTTCTCGAATGACAATATCCTGCGTAGCCTGCCGCAACTCAAGCCGGGTACGTCGCCCAATACACACGAACTGGCGCGCGACCTGGCCGTAGCCAACGAAAGCCCGAGCAAGCGCGCCAATGTCACATTCAAGCAAGGCGAGGTGGCCGATACCATCGATGCCACGGTGGATGTAATCGACTCGAGGACATTGACCGGCTTCGTGTCGATGAACAACATTGGCAACAGCGCCACCGGGTACAACCGTGTGACGGTCGGCATCACGCACACCAACCTTTTTGACCTGGACCACCAGGCCACCGTCACCTATACGACGTCTCCAAGCGCTCCGGGGAAGGTGCACCAGTACGGCGGTTATTACCGCGCGCCGATGTACCAGTGGGGCGGAATCATCACGGCCTACTACACCAGGTCGAGCGTCGATTCGGGCACTATTGCCAACGCGCTCACCGTGACCGGGCGCGGAGCCTTCATGGGCCTGATGTATACGCATTACTTCGCGCCGGCCGGTGACTTCCGCTCTTTCGTTTCGCTGGGGTTGGACGACAAGAACTTCTTCGACGTCAGTACCTCCCCCACCAACTACCGGACCCGTCCCGTCACCGTGGGCTACACAGGGCGGCTGGAGCCTGGCTGGGGGCTGTGGGGCTACAACGTCGAATACACGCGCAACCTCTCCTTTGGTGGTGGCAATGACAGCTTCAACGCCAACGCCAATCGGGCCGGCGCCACCACCAGCTGGTACGCGGTGCGCCTGGGTGCGGATCTGACCACTTCAGTGTTCGGCAAGTGGGTGGCGACCGGGCGTTTCAAGGCGCAGGCCAGCGGTCAGCCATTGGTGCCGGGAGAGCAGTTCGGGATTGGCGGCGCGCAATCGATCCGCGGATTGAACGAACGCGTGCTTTCGGGCGACACCGGCTGGCAGGCCAACCTCGAACTGCTGAGCCCGGCATTCCTGGAGAACCTGCGTGGCCTGGTGTTTTATGACCTCGGCCAGGTGCGCCGGCACAACGACGCCGTGATGCCGTTCGCGGCGGCCAATAGTTTTGGTGTAGGTTTGCGCTGGAGCCTGGGAACTTCCCTGACTGCCGGTGTCGATGTGGCCCATGTGCGCGGTGGCCTGGGCTACCTGCCGCCCGGTACGTCGCCTGACAAGGTGCATTTCAACCTGAACTGGAAGTATTGACGGCACCTGCCGCTGACGCGTTGTCGGATGCGCGCCACAACCGGCGCGTCGTTTTGCCCGGCCAGGCTTGCGCGGCAGGGTTGCTGCGCGATGCGTCGTTACACTGATTGCTGGCGTGTTTTGGCTTACACGAAGGTGGCAATGGTGTGAAGGTCAAAGATTTGTTTTTGTGTGGTGTTGGGGTGCGCTGGTCCGGTACCTTGGCGCGTCTTGCCGCAGCGCTGCTGCTGTCGCTGCAGTTGGTGCCGAATGTCCAGGCACAGACGAGCTGCCTGTTGACCGTTCCAGTGAACACGGTCGTCAGCCTCGACCTCGCGACCTGTATTCCCGGCGGCTTTGTTCCCACGGGGGTGACCATCGTCTCGTCGCCGTCCCATGGCGCGGCGACCGCCAGCGGCACCACGATCACCTACACCCCGGCAGCGGATTTCTTCGGCACAGACAGCTTTGTCTACTTCGGAACCGACGCAGGCGGCACTTCTCCGCTGGACACGGTCAGTGTCACAGTGACGGGACGGCCCGACGCGGCACAGGACCGCACGGCCCGCGCCGTTCTGACCTCGCAGATCGCAACAGCGCAGCGTTTTTCGCGCGCCCAGATATCCAACGTCCAGCGCCGCATGGAGTCACTGCACCGGCCGCCGGGCGTGGACGAAAGCGGCACAGGTGCCGCGGCCGGGCTCAGGGCGACACCATCTTCCGAGGGTGTCGTCGCCTTGATCAAGTCGCGAGCGCTGGATCTGGCCGGAGTGGGCAGGGCCGTCGGCCTGAACGCTACGCCTGGGGGGAGCGGGGCGACGAACTACTGGATCGAAGGTGTGGCAAGTTTCGGGACGCGTGACGCCAGCGCCGCCCTGGCTGGCGTGGCGTTCAATACCAGTGGTATCACCATCGGCGTGGACCGGCGCCTGAGCGAAACCCTGGCGGTGGGTATGGGGCTGGGCTTTGCGCGTGACAAGTCGACGCTCGGCAACGACGGGACCACCAGCAAGGCGAAAGGCTATTCGCTGGCGGTCTACGGCAGCTACCTGCCCAGCGCCAAGACCTATCTGGACGGGACGCTCGGTATCGGGGCCCTGGATTTCGATTCGAACCGCTTTGTCGCGCCGGCCGCAGCCTTCGCCCTGGCCAGTCGCAAGGGCTCGCAGGTATTTGGCGCGCTCACCGGCGGCTACGAGTGGCGTGAGAACAATTTCCTTGTTTCGCCCTATGGCCGCGTTGACTTCTCGATTGACCGTTTCGATGGCACCACGGAAAGTGGCGCCGGCGTTTTCTCGCTGAGCTATCTAGGACAGCGCATTACGTCACTGCAGGGCGCGCTGGGTGTTCGCGCCGAGTCGGTCCATGCCGCCACCTTTGGTTTTGCCGTCCCACGCGCGCGCGCTGAATTCCAGCGCGGCTTCAAGGGGGCGGGCCAGACTTCGCTGGGTTTTGCCGGTGGCCCCTTCTTCGGCATCACGACTGTTCCGAATGCGCGCGATTCCCTTTTGTTTGGCCTGGGCAGTGATTTCCTGATGCGTGACGGCTTGACCCTGTCGCTGGAATACCAGCTCAACCATTCGTTTGGCAACAGCTCCAGCCATGCCTTGCGTGCGCGCATCAGCAAGGACTTCGATGCCAAGGGCCTGCCGAAACTCAAGCTGGTTACGGTCCAGCGCGAGGAGGGGGCTATCGACTGGCAGTTCGACGGTGGCGTCACCAATGACGACAACGTCACGCGCGCCAAGACCGGCCCGGACCGTCTGGGCGACAACCTGTATGCCTTCCATGTCGGCGGATCGCTTCCCTACGAACTCACGGAAAAATCCCGGATTGTTTACAGCGGCAACTTTGGCGGGCAGAAGTTCCACCGTTTCAACGGTCTGAGCAACGTGCAGGCGGGCATCGAGGCGGAGTACCAGTACCGCGAGTCCTCCGAATTCAGCGAACCGACCTACGGCGTCTTTGCCCGATACACGCTGGAGCAGTTCGAGTCCCGACTGCGCAATGGTTACCGGTTTGCGACCGGCGTGTCGGTGCGCTACCCGTTGACCGATCGGATCGGGACCTTTGCCGCCTTCTCGCACAATGTCCGCAACGCGCGCAGCCAGGTGTTTACCAATCGCGACAACGCCGTACGCGGAAACATCGACTACGCGCTAAGCGGGCGCGAAACGATCTACCTGAGTTCGGAAATGCGCTACGGCGACATTGTCTCCACCGGCCGCCCGTCGCTGGAGAACGTGACGATCGCCAAGGTTTTTGCACAGGACGACGCATTTGCGGGCGGTCAGTTGTTTGCCTACAAGGTAGACGGCCGCACCTGGCTGACAACGCTTGGCTACAACCTGGGTTTTGGTGAGCGCGATTCCATCGATTTCTCCTGGCGCCTGATCCGCGCAACCCCGACGGAGCGGCCTGCCTTTGCGATCAGCCCCAGGAGTTACAAGGCGAATCAGTTTTCAGCGGTATACCTGCTGCGGTTTTAGGCGAGGATGTGACGATGCGTTGTGCGCGGTTTCTGGCATGGGCCAATCCACTGGTGGTTGCCCTGTTGTTGACAGCCTGCGGTGGTGGTGGGAGCGGCACGTCGACATCCGGGGATATCAACACCTTCGTGCGGGCAGCCGCGGTTGCGACCGGGCTTGACCGGTTCCTGCTCTATCCCAACCCGATCGTCAGCCCGAGCGGGGCGTTCGAGGTCGGAGCGGCCGAATACGCGGTTGCGTACTACCAGGCGATCGATCCGACCAATGCGAAGGACACCCTGGCCAAATGGAAGGCCGCGAACCGTATCGGCGACACCAGCGGGGGTCAGGAGGAATACCAGGTCACCATAGGCGATCAGCGTGATCTGGGCTACGGGCGGCGCATGACTGCGCACAAGAATCCCGACGGCACGATGGCTTTCATGGTCGAGAACTACCTGTCCGGTGGTTATGGCGGCTACACGCCGCTGAGCCTGGAGGCGGCGATTCAGCAGGTTCCGAAATGGCACCTGGGCACCAATGCCATCGAGTTCGGCCCGGGTCCGCTGGCTGGCGTGGGTGGCCGACCAGCCGATGCCTACTTTGTCAAGTTCTATACCTTTGACCCCAAGACCGGTGAGCGGCTCAATACCCTCAGCCTGGACGGGCGGCCACCCAAGGCCATGCCGACGGTGTGCATCAGTTGCCATGGCGGCCGCGGTGATCCGCTGACCCCACCCGATGGAACCGGCAGAAAGCTGTTTGCGCTGGTCATGAATTCCTATTCGCAGCATCGGGGTGACGTGCAGGCGCAACTGCACCCGTTCGAAACAGCCGCCTTTGACTACTCCGCCATTCCCGGCTTCACGCGCGCAGAGCTGGAGGGAAAGATCAAGGAAATCAACAAGATGGTGTTGTGCGCCACGTCCTTTCCGGCCGGTGGCGTGAAGGTCCAGCCGGAAGACCAGTGCCGGCGCGTCGCCGGTTTTGCCGAATACCAGGGAACCTCGGCGGTGCATCTCAAGGACATGTATGGCGGTGATGGCTTGCCGCTGACCATGTCCAAGACGACCGATACCTATGTCGAACCATCCTGGACCGCCGCCGGCCAGGACGGGCTATACCATAACGTCGTGGCGCCGGCCTGCCGGGTCTGCCACCTGCTGCGCGGAACGGGATTCCAGAACGATATCAGTTTCGACACCTTCGCCCAGTTTGACAGCTATAAGGACCGCATCAAGGTCCATATCGTTGACCGCGGCAACATGCCGCTGGCCAAGCTGATTTACGACAAGTTCCGCTCCACGTTGAGCATGCTGCAGACCATGGCGAACTACCTTGTGAGCGACCTGAGCGGCCTGGGCTTCAGTACCGGGTTCAGCGACGGCAATCTGGCGCCCGAGCGGCCGATCGCAGATCCAGGGCCGGACCGGGTCGTGAAGCAGGGCGCCACGACGCTTTCCGCGGCCATGAGCCTGTATTCGTCCAGCTTTCAGTGGACCATTGTTGGCGGGCCCGGCGGTGGCGCAAGCTTGAGCGGCGCGACAAGCGCCAGTCCGCTGTTCACGGCAACGGTGGACGGACTTTATACAGTGCAGTTGGTGGCAAGCAATGGCAATGCCACCAGCACGCCCGCCCAGTTGCGGGTGATGGTCGACAACACGCTGCCGTATGTGCCGACGGCCATCCGTTTCACAGGCCTGGGCGGCATCAAGGACGTACTGCAAAACGGCGGCGGCAGCTGCACGGGGTGCCATCAGCCGGGCGGGGGGCCTCCCATCCTGTACACCAGCGAGGACCGTGCAGGTACCGGTGGCGGAACGGAGAACAGTGCGACCAACGACAACTGGTTCTATACCGAGTTGCGCGGCCGGATCAATTTCACCGACTGGATTGCC
>JANNDB010000351.1:0-6620 GCA_031387285.1 Betaproteobacteria bacterium
GCACCTACTCGACGAGTTGTCCGCGGGTGCCTTCCTCGCGCAGTCTTCCGGCGAGCTGTCTACCCGGGTCCGTGCCTGGCTCAGTTCCGATCCGTCGCCGGAGCTGCTGCAGGTGGTATTTCGCGAACTGAGCGCGCGTGACAAGGGCGCGGCGCGCCCGGTGCGCGAGCGACTCGATGAAATCCGCCGTGCCAAGGGCCAGGAGACGCTGGGTGCCGAATGGGCGGCCCGTGCCCAGGTCCTGCTGGATGTGACCAAGCTCAATATCGCCGACGCGTTGGCCTGGCAGCGGGATGCAGCCAAGGCCGGCGCACCGCTGAGCCGCGAGCCCTTGCTTGCGCTCAAGGGCCAATTGGCCGAACGCGTGCGTGTGGTGGAAGACCTGCAGCACCGGGTGCAGGTGCAGCGCGAGGCGGCCGTGTTGTTGGCGCAGCGTATTGAAGTCCTGTCGACCAAGCCGTGGACGGTGGCGCAGGCGGCGCTCGAAGGGCTGCACCCGGATGTGCTCCATTGGCAGCAGCAGGCTGCCCAGTTGCAGGCAGACCCCAACTGGCCCAGCGTGGATGTGAAGTTCCCTCCCTTGCTGGAAGCCTCGCGCGGCCAGCTGCTGGTGGTGTGGGAGGCGTTTCAGGCGGCAGTCGCGCAAGCCGTGGCGGCAGCCGCTGACGCCCATGCGCCGCTGCCGCCGGTGCCGATGTGGGCTGACGAGTTGCGCGTCGCCCGTGGTGTGGCGGTGGAGGCATCTGCAGCCCGGACCGCAAAACCCCGGGTCGATCCGGAGGTGCGCCGCCAGGCCAATGAACTGGTGCGCGGTGTGCTCGACAAGCTGGAGGCCGAGATCGCCCAGGGGCACGGCAAGGCCAGTGCCGGCGCCGCCAATGCCTTGCGCAGCGCCTTGAAGGAACACGGCAGGGTTGTGGATGACGCGCTGGAAAACCAGGCGCATTCGGCGCTGGCGGCGGCTGGCGAACTCGAGGGTTGGCAGCGCTGGCGCGCGGACCAGTTGCGCGCGGAGCTGGTGGCGCGCGCCGAAGGCCTGCTCAAGCGCCCGCCCGGGCAGGAAATCGGTGGTCGCAAGATGCAGGAGAACCTGCGTGCGCTCCGCGAGCAGTGGAAGCTGACAGACCAGGGTGGTGTTCCCAACCATGCGATGTGGAAGCGCTTTGACGAGGCGTGCACGGCCGGGCACAAGGTGGTGGAGGCGTGGGTCGAGCGGGTACGTGCGGACGCAGCGGCGCACCGGGCGCAGCGCCTGAGCTTGATTGAAGAGGTCAAGGCGTGGGCGGGGGCGAACCGCACCGCCCTGGACGATGACTGGCGCGGTTTCAGCCGCCTGTTGCACAGTTTTGGCGACCGGTGGCGCGAAGCCGGCCACGTCAACGAGAAGGCCATGGCCGAACTGCAGCCCCTATGGCTGGAAGCCATCTCGCATGCTGCCGCGCCCCTGGAGGCGTTGCAACAGCAAAGCGTGGTACGCCGCGAGGCCATGATCGCCGAGGCCGTTGCACTCGGTGCCATGCCCATGTTGCGGGTCGACGACGTGAAAGCGCTGCAGCAACGCTGGCAGGCCGAAGCGCACAGCGTGCCCATGGATCGGCGCGCCGAGCAGAAGCTGTGGGATGCCTTCCGCCAACCCATCGACGAAGCCTTTCAGCGCAAGTCGGCGCAACGCCAGATGGCCGAGGCCGCGCTGGGTGAACACGATCGCGTGGTTCTCGAAGCGGCCAAGGCACTGGATCAAGCCAACGCGGCGGGCGATGCACAACGCATCCGCGCCGCGATGGCGGCGCTGGATGCGGCGCTGCGCGGTCAGGCCAAAGCACAGGTTGATGTGACAGCAGCGGTTGCAGCCGATGCGGCAGTGCAGGGCGCAGCCGGTGCGGCCGCATCATCCGGGACGGATGTGGCCGCAGCCGGATCGGGCGAGGCGGCAGCCGTGAGCGAACCCGCGCCAGCGCCCGCCAAGCCGGTGGCCGCACCCCGGCCCGTGGTGGCGATGCGCGGTGACGACAGGCCGGGCATGCGCAAATCGGAACCGGCGCCTGCGGCTGGCCGGGGCGGAAAATTTGGTGACAAGCGCGATGCCGGGCGCCCTGCTTTTGGCGGTCCTGGCCGCGGGTTTTCCGATCGCGGGCCGCGCGATGGCCGCGGCGTGGGTGCTGCGCAGCCGGCCCCGCCACGGCTGGGCGATACCGCGTTCCGGGCGCAGCGGGACGCGCTGGAGCGGGCCGATCAGGCCTTGCGCAAACTTGCGGCGCAGGCGCATGGCGAAGCCCTGACGCATGTGCTGCATGCATGGGAAAAGCGTGATGCTGCCCAACTTCCCGGCACCCAGGAACTGGGCAGCCGCGTGGGTTCAGCAGGGCGTTTGGCATGGGCGCAGGCGCTGGCCAAACCGGCTGGAGCCCTGGCTGACGCTGCATTGCTGCGCCTGGAAATGGCGGCCGAGTTACCCACGCCGGCACAGTTTCAGGACGCGCGGCGCGCCTACCAGTTGCAACTGCTGACCAAACGCAACGACCCCGCACCGGCCCAGACCTGGGTGCACGACGTCGCCACCGTGTTGGCCGCCGACTTTCAGCCGGAGGCGGAGAAGCGCCTGCGCAATGTGCTCAAGGCCATGCTCCGGCCCTGAGTTCTGGCATGCAGCGTGGGGAGGACGGGGCGCCTTGCCCGGTATCCCTGCGACAATGCCCTTCACTGTTGGTCGGCCGTGGCGTGGTGCCACGTGCCTGTTATCGGGAGGTTGAACGTGGACTCCGTGGACGACCTGCTCCGGCGCCTGGAGCAACTCAACGCAATTGGCGCGTCGCTTTCCAAGGAACGCGACATCACGCGCTTGCTCGAGAGTATTTTGCTGGCCGCCAAGGCGATTACCAACGCGGACGGTGGCACGCTGTACCGCATGCTGGATGATCAGACCGCTTTGCGTTTCGAGATCCTGCGCACCGATTCGCTGCGCATAGCGATGGGCGGCACGTCAGGCAATCCCATCAGTTTTCCGAATCTGCCCTTGCACAATGAGCAGGGGTCACCCAACGATTCACTGGTCGCTGCCTACGCCGCCATCCATCACCAGACCGTCAATATCGCCGACGCCTACGACGCAACGAATTTCGATTTCTCCGGCACGCGGCGATTTGACGAGCGTACCGGCTACCGCTCCAAATCCTTCCTGACGGTGCCGATGCGCAACCATGAAGGCGAGGTGATTGGCGTCTTGCAGCTGCTCAACGCGCAGCGGCCGGGCACGACCGAGGTGGTGAGCTTCTCCCTGTCGGACCAGAGCCTGGTCGAGTCGCTCGCGTCGCAGGCCGCGATTGCGCTGACGAACCGGCTGCTCATGTCGCAGCTGGAGGAACTGTTCGAGTCCTTCATCAACCTGATCAACCTGGCCATCGACGAGAAATCCCATTACACCGGTGGCCATTGCCAGCGTGTTCCGGCCCTGACCATGCTGCTGGCCGAGGCGGTGACCGCCACGACGGAAGGCCCGCTGGCCTCGTTCTCCATGGATGACCGGGACCGCTACGAACTCAAGATCGCAGGCCTGCTGCACGATTGCGGCAAGGTCACAACCCCGGTGCATGTGGTGGACAAGGCGACCAAGTTGCAGACCCTGTTTGACCGCATCGGTCTTATCGACACCCGCTTTGAAGTGCTCAAGCGTGATGCAGAGATCGCCGCCCTGCGACGGCAACTGGAGTTGCGCACCAAGGTTGATGCCGAAGCGGAGTCCGCGATCTGGGCCGATTACCGCATGCAGATGGACTCACTGGAGGACGACCGCAGCTTCCTGCGCGTTACCAACATCGGGGCTGAAGCGATGCCTGAACCTGTGCTCGATCGGGTCCGCAGAATAGCCGGTTCTCGCGTCTGGCGCAACGTGGACGGCGTGGAAACGGAGTTCCTGACTTCGGACGAACTGGAAAACCTGACGATACGCGCAGGCACGCTGACCCAGAGCGAACGCAACACCATTAACCACCACATCGTCGCCACCATCAAGATGCTCGAGAAGCTGCCCTGGCCCAAGCACTTGCGCAATGTGCCGGAGTACGCCGGTGGTCACCATGAACGCATGGACGGCAAGGGTTACCCCAAAGGGCTGACACGCGATGAGATGTCGGTGCAGGCCCGGGTGATGGGCATTGCAGATATCTTCGAGGCGCTCACCGCCAGTGACCGCCCCTACAAGCCCGGCATGAAGCTGTCGCAGGCGATGTCCATCATGCAGCGTTTCAAGCAGAACGGCCACATCGACCCGGACCTGTTCGACGTGTTCGTGCGCGAGAAGGTCTATCTGCAGTATGCCAAGCAGTTTCTCGACCCCTGGCAGATCGACCCGATCAACCTGTAGCAGGCCCAGGGCTGAAGAAGGCGTCGAACAGGGGTACCAGGGCCGGGAACTCGCTGGCAAATCGCCCCGGATTCACGAAGTAGGCCTCGCCGGCCACCGCAAAAAACTCGTCGGGCGCGCTGGCGCCGTACGGATCGAGCCATACCGGTGCACCGCCGAATCGCTCGGCCATGCTCAGGCGGTCATTGAAGTCCTCGAACGAGGCCTGCAGGGCCGTGCGCCAGAGCTGCCGCGCCTGTGCCGCGCTGGCGCTGCCCATGAAGCCGCGCGGCAGGGCGGGGCAGCCATCGGCGACGCCGTCACACAGGTCGATCTTGTGAATGAACTCGTGGATCACCACGTTGTAGCCGTCCGCGGCGGTTGTTCCGGCATCATGAACATCCTGCCAGCTCAGGGCGACCGGCCCCTCGTGCATGGCCTCACCGGTGAGTTCTTCGTCGTAGGCGTGGACCACGCCGTTCTCGTCTGCCATCTCGCGGCGCGCGCGCATGGCACCTGGATAGACCACGATACCGACAAAGTCGCTGTACCAGGCAAGGCCGGTGCGCGGCCCCGCGATGCCCAGCACCGGCAGGCAGGCCTGGGCTGCAATGGCCAGCGCCATTTCGTCGCTGACTTGCAGCCCTGCCGCGCCGTGGAACTCCTTTTGCGCCAGGAACTGCTGCGCGAGTTCCCGCAACCGGTGCCCGGACGCCGCGCCATGGCGCAACAGGAACGGATAACGCGCGAGCATGGGCTGCCACAAGTCGTCGGGAATCGTGGAGGCCTGCGCGCGACGGCCCGGGCGCATCCAGGCGAGCCATTGTGGCAAGGCCACGGGGACTCAGGCCTCGCCGGGCGCGAGGCGTTGCACCTGTGCGGTGGCGCCGTCGTCGCTCGCAGTCCATCGCAACACCTCGGCGCGGCCAGGCGAGGCGGCCAGGTCCCAGTCGCTCAGCACGATGCGCTGCAAGCCGTCACCAAGATCATGCTGCCCCGGGCGATGGGTGTGGCCGTGCAGCAGGGTGCTGGCATCGGTCGCGCGCAGCCAGTCGCGCGCGGCGCCGGCGTCCACGTCAAACCAGTGTGCCGAGCTGGACTTGCGCGATTCACTGCGTGTGCGCAGGTCACGCGCGATGGCGCGGCGCTCCGCCAGAGGCCGGGCCAGAAAGGATTGTTGCCAGCTGGCGCTGCGCACCATGGCCCGGAACTGCAGGTATTCGGTATCGTCCAGGCACAGGGCGTCACCGTGCGTGAGCAGCCAGCGCGCGGTGGTGAATTCCAGGATGCAGGGGTCGGTCAGCAGCACCACGCCGCAATGGTCCAGCAGGCGCTGACCGACCAGAAAATCCCGGTTGCCCGCCATGAAGAACAGGCGCTGCCGGCGCGCTGCACGGGCCAGTACATCGGCTACCAGCGCTTCCAGGCCAGGCGGCTGGCCGGATGCGCGGGGCCCGAAGGCGGCATCGTCTCCGACCCAGACTTCAAACAGATCTCCGAGTATGAAGACGGCGTCGGCGGCGCCGTTTTCCATGTAGTGGCGCCAGGCAGCGAAAGTGGCGCTGTCAGCGCCGTGCAGGTGCAGGTCCGAGATGAAATCGACGCGCCGCCAATGCGGCGCAACATGCAAGCGTTGCGCCTGGATTGCCACGCGGCCTCAGAGCGCGACGGCCTTTTCGATCACCACATCTTCCAGGGGCACATCGTCGTGAAAGCCCTTGCGTCCGGTGGCTACCTTCTTGATCTGGTCCACCACTTCCGTGCCTGAGACCACCTTGCCGAACACGGCGTAGCCCCAGCCCTGGGCGCTGGGTGCGGTGTGGTTCAGGAATCCGTTGTCGGCGATATTGATGAAGAACTGCGCCGTCGCCGAATGCGGGTCGCTGGTGCGCGCCATGGCGAGGGTGTACTGGTTGTTCTTCAGGCCGTTGTTGGCTTCATTGTTGATCGGGGCACTACCGCGCTTCTCTTTCATGCCGGGTTCGAAGCCGCCGCCCTGCACCATGAAGCCGGGGATGACGCGATGGAATACCGTGTTGTTGTAGTGGCCCTTGGCCACGTAATCGAGAAAGTTGGCCGCCGACTTGGGCGCCTTGTCCGCGTCGAGTTCGATCGTGATGACGCCGAGTTTGCTGATATGGAGTTCGACTTGGGGTTTTGCCATGATTTATTTCACCAGGGTTGCAGAGTTGATAAGAATTGCGGTTTTGGGCACGTCGGTCGGGAACGGGCCGCCACGGCCCGTCGGGGTGGTCCTGATTTTCTGCACCACGTTCATGCC
>JANNDB010000359.1:0-3260 GCA_031387285.1 Betaproteobacteria bacterium
AGGGGCGCCAGGCCCTGGCGCTTGGTCGCAGAGATCAGGTGCAAGGCAGCAAACTTGAGGAACGGCAACCTTGTTTCCACCGAGCGCTTCACCAGTTCGCGACCGTAGTCATCGACGGCATCCCATTTGTTGATGGCCAGCACCACTGCCCGGCCGCTCTCCAGTATGTAACCGGCAATGTGCGCATCCTGGTCGGTAACGCCCTGGGTGGCGTCGAGCAGCAGCAAGACCTCGTTGGCGGACTCGATGGCCTGGAGCGTCTTCACGACCGAGAACTTCTCGATCGCTTCAAACACCTTGCCGCGCTTGCGCAGCCCTGCAGTGTCAATCAGTTCAAAGCGCTGTCCATTGCGCTCGAAGGGCACGGTGATCGCGTCACGGGTGGTGCCGGGCAGGTCAAAGGCGACCAACCGTTCTTCGCCCAGCCAGGTGTTGATCAGTGTGGACTTGCCAACGTTGGGCCGGCCGGCCACGGCCAGCTTGATGGCTCCGCTGGCCGGGGCGTCATCCGCCGGTTCGTCGTCCGCCGGGGCCAGCGCAAGCGCCAGGTCGAGCAGATCGCGTATGCCCTGCCCGTGCGCTGCGGAAACCGCCAGCACTTCACCCAGGCCGAGCTCGAAAAATTCTGCGACCCGGCTTCCATCCGTCATGCCTTCTGCCTTGTTGGCCACCAACAGGCAGGACTTGCCAAGACGGCGCAGATACGCGGCGATTTCATGGTCTTGCGGGCAGACACCTTCGCGTGCGTCCACGACAAACAGCACCACGTCTGCTTCCGCTACGGCCTGCCGGGTCTGCTTGCCCATCTCGCGCAGGATGCCGCTGCCTGCATCCGGCTCGAAGCCACCGGTGTCGATGACGATGTACTCGCGCGACCCCTGCTTTCCCTGGCCGTAATGGCGATCCCGGGTCAACCCGGCGAAGTCGGCCACGATTGCATCGCGCGACTTGGTCAGCCGGTTGAACAAGGTTGATTTACCGACGTTGGGACGACCGACCAGGGCCAGGACCCGCTTCATTGCTGCCTGCGCGTGCTCATGTGACGGCCTACTCTGGCCGGAACGCGAATACGCCGCCGTTGCGCGTGACCACGACCAGGGTATCGGCGACCAGCACTGGTGCCGCAGCAATCGCCGATCCGTCGGTTGCAACCCGCGCCATCAACGAACCGTCCTGACGCGACAGGAAATGGACGAAACCCGTGGCGTCACCGACGGCCACGGAGCGGCCGAGCAATTGCGGCGCGGTCAGTCCGCGGTATTTCAAACGGTCAGATACCCACGCCCGTTCTCCATCGCTACGGCGCCACGCGATCACCTGGCCGTCGGCCTCCGAGCCGAACAGGAGGTCGGCGTCGCCGTGTACACCCTGCTCGCCCACGGCCGGCTTGCTCCACAACAGGTTGCCACGCGCCGCATTGACACATCCCACACTGGCCTGAAAAGCACGGGCGCACACCACGTCGCCGTCCCGGCTGACGCGGCCGACCAGGTCCACCAGGCGCTCAACGTCGTTGGTGCCACGCGGGTTGGCTATGGCCGACTCCCATCGGACCGTCCCGTTCAGCGGGTTCAGGCCCACCAGGCGCCCTGAAATCCCGGCAACCAGCGTGTCACCAACCGCCAGCAACACACCGGCCTGCCGCAGTGCCAACACCTGCTCACCAGGTCGTGTGTAGTTCCACAACTTGCGACCTGTCGTAGCGTCGAAGGCATGGACGGAACGGTCGGCGGTCATGGCGAACACGCGGGCGCCGGCCACCAGAGGAGACGTGAACGTGACGGCGCCCATGCGGTCACGCCACACCTCGCGGCCGCGCTCCAGCACCACCAATTCATTGGCGCGCGTCACCACCGCGGCATAACGACCATCGCTGCCTACCCCAGCCTCCAGCCCGCCTGTCACCTGGGCCCGCCACAACTCCTGTCCGGTTTGCGCGTTGATGGCTGACACCGTGCCATCCGAGCTGGCTATCGCGACGGTGTCGCCGTTGACCCGCACGTCGAGCGGGAAGTCAATCGTGCCGGCCCGCGCTGACCAGACCATGCGCACATTGATCAGTGCCGCGTTCGGACCGAGTTCGGCAGGTTTGGGCTTGTCCGGGCCGCCTGCACAGGCCACCAGCAGCAGCATGGCTACCGCCGAGCATGCACCACGAACGTATGCGGCTATCCATCGTTGAAAGATCATTTCGTGGCTCCACTGGCCGATGCAGCACCTGCCGCGGGCGCACTGGCCACCTTGTCGGCCGTACTGCTGCGCGGATCGACCCCCAGGGCATTGAGCTTGAGTTCGACCAGTCGGCGGTACTCGACGCGCTCTTCAAGCGCCTTGTAGGCCTGCTCATAGGCGCCACGGGCGTCAGCCATCTTGCCCTGCAGTTGCAGGATGTCGCCGCGCCGGTCGGCGACCAGGCCTTGAAACTGGACCGGAAAATCCCCGGTGAGCTGCGCCATTGCCTGATCGTAGGCCTTGCCATCGGCAAGCAGGCCGGCAAGCCGCAGACGGGCGATAGCCTTGTAGCCGTCGTCCGCCGGGCTGTCAACGACCCAGGTCAGCGCCGCCTTGGCGGCGTCGGATTTGCCACCCTCGTGCAAAGACTTGGCGGCGAGCAACGCGCCCTGCCATGCGAAGGTGGTGCGCGGATAACGCTCCTTCATCTCGCCATACGCACGTTCGAGCAGCGCGAGATCGGTCTGGCGGGACAAGCGGTCGATTTCGTCGTACATGGCCGAGGCCTGCTCGGACTGGGTTCGCTGCCAATACTGGAAGGCATTCCACCCGGCAAAGGCAGCCAAAACGGCGATCAGAATCCAGGTGATCAGATTGCCGTACTGCTTCCAGTAATGCTTGATCTGGTCGAGTTGTTCTTGTTCTTCAAGGTCGAGTTGGTTTGCCATGGAGCGTGTCGGATTAGGCCTGCGATTGTAGGGTGCCGGCCCATTGGGAAATGGCGTTCAGCGGGCGACGCGTCTGCACGGCGGCGGCATCGCGCATGGGCTTGACGGTCACCTCGCCAGCAGCCAGTTCGTCAGCACCAAACACCAAGGCAAACCGCGCGCCGCTGGCGTCTGCGCGCTTGAACTGCGATTTCATGCTGCCGGGCGCCGCGCCGGACGCACCATGCATCTGGACCTGCACACCAGCGGCGCGCAAGGCGTGCAGCGCAGCGAAAGCCGCCGGCAACGCCGCATCGTCCGGGATGATGGCGTAGGCGTCGGGCGTCTGCGCAGCGACCGCGCGGCCACGCACCTGCAGCA
>JANNDB010000420.1:0-2356 GCA_031387285.1 Betaproteobacteria bacterium
CCGTCCGAATACAGGAAATCCTCCTCCAGCACACCGTCTTCACCTTGCCAGCTGCACAACATCTGGACGGTGAAGCGTCGCACCACCTTGCCACCGCGGTCTGTGAAGATCCCATGCGCGATCAGCGGGCCATTGAAATAGCTGCGCAGGTCCAGGCGTGGCGTCTCCCGTCCATAGTCCGCTATCTGCGGCGAAGCGCAGCCGATCATCAAGGCGGTGGTCGGGCCAATAAGGGCCGCGCTGCCGGCGGCTCGAATCCATTGGCGTCTTTGCATGGTCATATGTCCTTGTCTGTCCGGATGATGGTGGTGTAGAGCAAGGCGGCTGCGCCGAGCTTGAGCGCGCAGGGAAGCACGCAGTACGCGTAGGTCAATGCGGCGAGGCCGGCCGGCTCGCGCGAGCCGGGTACGTAGCCAAACCATGCCAGCACGGGCAGGGACAGGCCCGCCGCCAGAGCGAGGTTGAGTTTGGTTGCGAAATTCCACCAGCCGAAGTAGGCGCCTGCCGTGTTGCCCCGATGCGCGGACCGCGCGATGATGCCGGCCAGCATTGCGCCGGGCAAGGCGAGGTCTGCCCCCAAGGCGATTCCCGACATCAGACATATCACGAGAAACAGGTTCTGATCTCCGGCCTGCAGCAGCGCGGCGCCAGAGAAGGCCGCGGTGGCGAGCACCATGCCGGCCAACCAGCTGCGCGCCAGGCCGAACCGGTCGACCAGGTACAGCCACAACGGGATCGATGCTGCGGCGCTCACAAAATAGGCCGCCAGCGCATAGGACTCAAGGGCTGGCGGGGCTTGCAGGCGGTCTTGCACAAAAAACAGCACCAGCGTGGCCGGAATCGCGCTGGCCACCCCATTGAGCACGAACACGGTCAGCAGGCGCTTGAATGCCTTGCTGCGAAACGGCAGCCGCAAATCCCATGGTGCGGTTTCGTGCGACGCCGCAGGCGGTGGCGATTGGCTCCAGGCCAGCCAGCCCGCCACCAGCAAGGCCGCAAACAGCGCCACCGTGGCGTGCAGTCCGACGATCAGCGGGGCGAGCGACGCTAGCACAACCCCTGCCAGCCCCATGCCTTCGCGCCAGGCCACCACCCGGCTGCGGTACGGCGCGTCTCCGCCGAGCATGGCGCCCCAGGCCTGGTGCGCTACGCTGAGCCCGCTATAACCTGCGTAGGTCACCACGAGCATTGCAAGGGCCCAGACCAGCAGCGCGCCGGGCGCCTGGACCGCAGGAAAGAACAACAGCGCGAAACCACTGGCGAGCAGCACCACACAGGCGCCGGCGAACAGCAGCACCGAGCGCGCGGAGCGGGAAAACAGCCGGTCACACCAGCGGCCTATCAGCGGATCGATCAGTGCGTCAAAGAGCCGCGCGGCAAGCAGCACCAGGCCCAGGGCCGCCAGCGGCACACCGAACGCGCGCGCGTAGTGATTGGGCAGCACGACATACAGCGGCAGGGCCACAAAGGCCAGTGGCAGGCCGAGCAGGCCATATGTCAATCCTTGCCGGATTCCAGGGCGCTGGGACATGATGCGCAAGGCCTGCGTTGTCACCGGGCGGCGGCCGGACCCAGCAGGTCGGCGCGCATCGGCAACTCGGAGCTCTCCGGCGCCAGCCAGATGCCGAAAAACAGCCGGGCGAAACGCGCATCCGGCACAACCCCGCTTGGCTGGCCGTTGGCGAAAAAGGTGGTTCCGCTGCCAGGCGTGTGCAGCCCGATCAGGCGGTCACCCTTGCGCACGTCGGGTATGGCGGCCCGCAGGCCGGCTTCCCAGCTTTTCAGCAAGGCCGGGTCGGCCCCCGGTTGGCGGCGCATCTCGGCCAGTGAGCGCTGCGTGATGTCTTCGCTGCTCAGGGAGCGCAGGTACACCAACTCCAGCGCAAAGGCATGGCGCTCATAGGCCTGCGGCTGAAATCCTGGCGCGACCCACAAGCGGGCGGTATACACGTCGAATCCCCAAAAGCGCAGTGTGGACTGCCCTGACAGCGTCAATGCCGGCATGCGAGCCTGCAGTTCTGCCGGGGGCGCATTGCCCCACGCCGCCGGCACTCCGAGTGCGACGGCCAAAAGGCAGGCCAGCGCGCGCCGGGCCGACGGGCTCATGGAGTGGTTCGCTCCAGCGTGAACTGCACAACATCGATGTTGTGCATGTCGAAGGCCGCTTCGCAATACGCCAGATAGAACTCCCATAGCCGGATGAACCTTTCGTCAAAGCCTAGCGCCAGCACTTCATTGCGGCGGGCCAGGAACTGCTCGCGCCAGCGGCGCAGGGTTTCGGCGTAGTCGAGGCCGAAGGCGAAGGCGTCCACCACCTCGAGTCCCGCCGCGTTGGCGGCGCGCTCGAACTCGTGCG
>JANNDB010000445.1:0-2972 GCA_031387285.1 Betaproteobacteria bacterium
CTCGTCCAAAATGATGTAACCTGCTTGGGTTGCAACGCTGACGCGCAAGCCCGACGTCCTTCTTCCGCATCCCCTATTGAAAGGAAACCTGACCATGGTCAATCGCCGTTCCGTAATCAAATCCTCTGTCGCCAGCGCCGCAATGGCTGGTCTGCCACTGGCTTCCCTGGCACAGTCCAAGAAGGACACGCTGACCCTGGGCATGGCGCTCGAGCCGTCGCCGGGCCTCGATCCCACCGGCGGCGCGGCGCAGTCCATTTCCGAAGTCACGCTGTACAACGTATTTGAGACGCTGGCCAAGATCAACGAAGACGGCAGCGTGTCGCCCTTGCTGGCCGAGCGCTGGGAAATTTCGCCCGACCTCAAGTCCTACACATTTCACCTGCGCAAGGGTGTCAAGTTCCACAACGGCGAACCCTTCAACGCCCAATCGGTCAAGTTTTCGTTCGAACGCGCGATGGCCGAGAACAGCGTCAACAAGGACAAACGCAAGTTTGCGGCGATCGCCAGCGTGGCCGCGGTTGACGAACACACGCTCGTTATCCTGAACTCCCAGCTTGACCCGAATTTCCTGTTCGGGCTGGCCACCGGTCCTGCGATCATCGTCGAGCCCAAGAGCGCGGAAACCAATGCGACCAAACCGGTGGGCACCGGCCCGTTCAAGCTGGAGGCCTGGAACAAGGGCGCCTCGGTCGTGCTTACCAAGTGGGACGGCTACCGCAACGCCGCGGCGATCAAGCTCAAGAAAGTCACCTTCCGCTTCATCAGCGACCCGGCGGCGCAGGCTGCAGCGGTGCTCTCAGGCGACGTCGACCTGTTTCCGCGCATTGGAACCCGTTCCGTGCCGCAGTTCAAGAACAACTCCAACTACCAGGTCCTTGTCGGCAACTCGCAAGGCAAGACGATTCTTACCATCAACAACAAGAAAAAACCGCTCGACGATGTGCGCGTGCGCCGCGCCATCCTGGCGGCAATCGATCGCAAGGCGGTTGTCGAGGGCGGCGCCGACGGCTACGGTTCACCCATCGGCAGCCACTACGTCAAAGGTTTGCCCGGATTTATCGATACCACCGGTGTCAATCCCTTCAACATCGAAAAGGCGAAGGCCTTGCTTGCCGAGGCGGGTGTGAAGACGCCACTGAACCTCTCGCTCAAGCTGCCGCCTCCGGCCTATGCTCGCCAGGGCGGTGAAGTCATCGCGGCCCAGTTGGCCAAGGTCGGCATTATTGCCAAGATCGAGAATGTCGAATGGGCGCAGTGGCTCAGCGGCCCGTTTGGCAAGGGCGATTTCGACCTCACCATCGTGCTGCACGTCGAGCCATTCGACCTTGGCAACTATGCCAACCCCAATTACTACTGGGGCTACAGCAATCCGAAGTTCAATGAGCTGTACGACAAGATCAACAATGCGCCGCGTGCCGACGAACGCAACAAGCTGCTGGGCCAGGCGCAGCAGATGCTGGCCAACGACGCGGTCAACGGCTTCCTGTTCCAGCCGCAACTGCCAACCGTGGCAAACAAGAAACTGAAGGGCGTCTGGAAGGACATGCCAACCTTCATCAACGATTTGTCGGCTATTTCCTGGAGTTGAAGCCGCCGGGAGAGCGCCTGCCGACGCCTGCAGCGAGACGATGACCGACCTGTTTGCCCTGACCGCACGGGAACTGCTTGCGGGTTACCGGCGCGGCGACCTCTCACCGGTGGAGGTCATGCGCTCGGTACTGGACAACGTGGCGCGCTGGGAGCCCCACCTGTGCGCCACCTACCTGCTGCGCCCCGAGCGCGCGCTCGCAAAGGCAGCAGAGTCCGAGGCGCGCTGGCTGCGTGGCCAGCCGTGTGGTGCGCTGGACGGCGTTCCCGTGACCATCAAGGAGAACATCGCCACCCAGGGAGATCCGATGCCCTCCGGCACGGCCGCCTCGCGTCTCCCCACTGCCGCAGCGGATGCGCCACCAGCTGCGCGTCTTCGGGAGGCCGGCGCCCTCATGCTCAGCAAGACCACCATGCCCGACTACGGCATGTTGTCGTCCGGACTATCGAGCTTTCACCATCTGGCGCGTAATCCCTGGGACCTGAGCAAGACCCCTGGTGGCTCCAGTGCCGGCGCCGGGGCCGCTGCTGCAGCGGGGTACGGGCCGCTGCACATTGGTACCGACATCGGCGGCTCGTTGCGACTGCCAGCCGGTTGGTGTGGCATCTTCAGCCTCAAGCCAAGCCTGGGCCGCATTCCCATCGATCCACCCTATACCGGGCGCGCCGCCGGCCCGATGACCCGCACCGTGTCGGACGCCGCGCTGATGATGCGGGTGTTGTCGCTCCCCGATGCGCGCGACAGCATGGCCATGCCCTACCAGGAGATCGCCTGGAACAAGTTCGACGAAGGCGCAGGCAGGCTGCGCGGCCTGCGTATCGGCCTGCTGACCCATGCCGGTTGCGGCTTGCCGGTGGACCCGGAAGTGGCGCAGGCGGTGAACCACGCGGCACGCCTGTTTGAAAACGCTGGCGCACTGGTCGAACCGATGGAACCATTCATGACGCCTGCCATGCTCGATGGGCTGGACCACTTCTGGCGCATGCGCTCCTATCTCGATCTCGCTGCGCTTGCACCCGAAGACCGAGCCAAGGTTTTGCCCTACATCCATACCTGGGCCGAGAGCGCGAAACACATGACGGCTACCGGCGTGTTTGTGGCCGCCAGCCAGAGCCATGCCGTGCGTGTGGCCAGTGTCAACGCCTGCAATGCCTTTGACTACGTGATCTCACCGACCGCACCCGTGGTGGCTTTCGCGGCCGAGTTGCCTTCCCCCACCAATGATCCGCTGCACGGCCTGGAACATATTGGTTTCACCGTGCCCTACAACATGTCGGAGCAGCCCGCTGCGTCGGTCAATTGTGGTTATACCCGCGCCGGCCTTCCGATCGGCCTGCAGATCGCCGGCAAGCGCTTTGATGATCTCGGTGTGCTGCAGTTG
>JANNDB010000857.1:0-3834 GCA_031387285.1 Betaproteobacteria bacterium
GATCCATGGGCACCACCCTCCTCGACCGCAACGCCCCCTCGTTATGGAACGCGGACCAGCAGCGCTGGTACGGCTGGGACGGCGCCACTGACAGCCTGTGGTCACAGGCCATCGGGCCACTGCTGTCCCCGGCCGAGATGGCGGGCAGCGCAGAGCAGCTGCGCGCCGTGCTCGCGGATGACACCGACCTCAGCTGCCGCTATCGCCAGGTATTCGGCACGCCGCCTGCCGCGGAGCCAGCCGGGCGCGTGCTGGTGCACGGTGCCAAGGCGATCGGCGCATTTGTCGCCAGTCTGCGCTCTGGCGCCACACCGTTTGACCGGTTCCGCAGCGCCGCCCTGCGCGGGGAACGCGCTGGCAGCGCCGCCTACCCCGCAGCGGCGCGGCGCGGCCTGGAAATCTTTGTGGGCCGGGGCGGTTGCGCCAATTGCCACAGCGGGCCCCTGTTCAGCAACGGCGAATTCGCCGAGACCGGCGTGGCGTTTTTTGTGCGCCCCGGCGTGGTCGACCCCGGCCGCCACAGCGGCATCGTGGCCTTGCGCAAGAACCGCTACAACCTGCTGGGAGCGCACGCCGATGCCAGCCCACCGGCCACGACGATGAAGACGCGCCATGTCGATCTGCAGCACCGCAACTTCGGCGAATTCAAGGTTCCCAGCCTGCGTAACGTGGCCCTTACCGCGCCCTACATGCACGACGGCCAGTTCGCCACGCTGGAGGCCGTCGTCCATCACTATTCGGAGCTCAATCCGGACCGGTTGCACGCCGACGGCGAAACCCTGCTCAAGCCGCTGCATCTGGCCGATGGCGAGAAGGCCGATCTGGTCGCCTTTCTGCGCACCCTGTCTGCGCCCGGCGCCACCCGCTGGCAGCCGCGGCCACTGGCGCCGTGCCGGCCGACAGGCCGCAGGGTCAGGCCCTAGGCGCCTGGGCGGCGCTGTGCCCACCACCACAAGACAGCACCACCGGCCAGCATGGGCAGACACAACCATTGGCCCATGCTCATGCCGAGCGACAACAGGCCCAGGTGCGCATCCGGCTCGCGGAAGAACTCCGCGATGAAACGCAGCAGGCCATAGCCCATCAGAAAGACGGCTGCCACCTGGCCCTGCCGGTGCGGCCTGGCCGCATACCACCACAGCACCACAAACAGCAGCAGGCCTTCGAGCAGGAACTGGTAAATCTGCGAAGGGTGGCGCGGCAGGTCACCCGCGCCGCGAAACACCATGCCCCAGGGCAGGCCAGGGTCGGCCAGGCGGCCTGGGAGCTCTCCGTTGATGAAGTTGCCAACCCGGCCCGCCGCCAGGCCGGTGGGCACACAGGGTGCTACAAAATCGGCCACCTGCCAGAACGGGCGCTGGCGGCTGCGCGCGAACCAGACCATGGAGCCGATCACGCCGAGCAGGCCTCCATGAAAGCTCATGCCCCCCTGCCAGACTGCGAACACTTCCAGCGGGTGGCTGGCGTAGTAGCCTGGCTTGTAGAACAGGCAATAACCGATGCGCCCTCCCAGCACAACGCCCATCACGCCCAGGAACAGGATGTCTTCCACGTCGCGCCGGCTCCAGGCGCCGGCACCAGTCAGCGCGGCAAAGGGCGGATGGCGCAATCGGCGCGTGCCAAGCCAGTAGAACAGCGCAAAGGCGGCAAGGTAGGTCAGCCCGTACCAATGGACGGCAAAAGGGCCGATCTGCAGGGCGACCGGATCAATCTGGGGGTGCATCAACATGCGCTGGATTGTGCCCGTTGCCGTGCGAACGCCACAAAGCGCCGCAATACCGGGCTGCTGTTGCGCTCGTCCCATACCAGACTGGTCTCACACAGGCCGGCACTGGTCCTGGCACGGCCGGGCACGGGCCGGTACACCACGCCGGGGCGCTGGAACTGGATGACGCTGTGTGGAACCCAGGCCACGCCCAGACCGGCCGAGACCAGGTTGACGATGGTCTGCATCTGGATCGCCTCCTGCGCCACCTGCATGGAGGCGCCGTTGGCCTGGTACAGGCCCGCAATGACGTCATACAGCGACGGGGCAATGCGCCGCGGAAACAGCACCAGTGGACAACGCAGGACGGCAGCCAGCGACGGCGCCCGCCCGCCCGCGGCGAGCACATGCTGTTCAGGCAGGGCCAGCACCAGCGGCTCGGAGGCGACTGCCAGCCGGGACAGGCCAGTGGGCGCAAAACCCTTGGCATGCAGCATGAAGCCGGCGTCCACCTGGGCACGCTCCAGCGCTTCAAGCTGCGTGTCGCCGGTGGCTTCAAGCAACTCGAGCTGTACGCCCGGATGCGCCTCCCGAAACGCGCGCACCCAGTGCGGGAGCAAGGTGTAGCCCACGGTCGATACAAAAGCCAGGCGCAGCCGTCCGCTGCCACCGTCGGCCGCTGCCAGGGCCTGCCCGGGCAGCGCTGCGGCACGCGCCAGCAGCAGATCGACCTCGGGCAACAGGGCCAGTCCGGCCGGGCTCAGCGCCACGCGGCGTTTGCTGCGGTCGAACAACAGGACGCCAAGGGTCGCCTCCAGCTTGGCAATGGCCTGGGTCAGCGGCGGCTGGGTCATGTGCAGCCGTGCTGCCGCGCGCGCGAAGTGCAGTTCCTGCGCCAGCACCGAAAACTGGCGCCAGCTGCGTAGATCGACGCGGATATCTTTCATATGTCTGGCATATTAAACCAGCCGAAAGAATATATTGGATCAATGTCACGGCGGACGGCATACTGTGGCCTTCCGGCGCTTTGGCGCCGCCACAGCGAGACACCCATGGCCACCCAACCGATCATTCTCAACCCCCGCAGCAAGAACATCACCGAAGGCAAATCGCGCGCGCCCAACCGCTCGATGTATTACGCCATGGGCTACCAGGAGGGGGACTTCCGCAAACCGATGGTAGGCGTGGCGAATGGCCACAGCACCATCACGCCGTGCAACAGCGGCCTGCAGAAACTCGCCGACGCCGCGGTGGCCGGCATCGAGGAGGCCGGCGGCAACGCGCAGATATTCGGAACCCCGACGATCTCGGATGGCATGGCCATGGGTACCGAGGGCATGAAGTATACGCTGGTCAGCCGCGAAGTGATCTCCGACTGCATCGAAACCTGCGTGCAGGGCCAGTGGATGGACGGCGTGCTGGTGGTCGGCGGCTGCGACAAGAACATGCCCGGCGGCATGATGGGCATGCTGCGCGCCAACGTGCCCGCCATCTATGTCTATGGCGGCACCATCCTGCCCGGGCGTTACAAGGGGCAGGACCTGAACATCGTGAGCGTGTTCGAAGCCGTCGGGCAGAACGCCGCCGGCAACATGAGCGACGCAGACCTGCTGGAGATCGAGCGTCGCGCGGTACCTGGCACCGGGTCGTGTGGTGGCATGTACACCGCCAACACCATGTCGTCGTCCTTCGAGGCGCTCGGGCTGTCGCTGCCCTACTCGTCCACGATGGCCAATCCGCATGACGAGAAGACGAATTCGGCCCGCGAATCAGCCAAGGTACTGGTCCGCGCCATCGGCATGGACCTCAAGCCGCGCGACATCGTGACGCGCAAGGCGATCGAGAACGCGATTGCCGTGGTAATGGCAACGGGCGGCTCGACCAATGCCGTGCTGCACTTCCTGGCCATCGCCCATGCAGCCGGCGTGGAATGGACGATTGACGACTTTGAACGCGTGCGTGTGCGCACCCCGGTCCTGTGTGACCTCAAGCCC
Organism: Betaproteobacteria bacterium; assembly: GCA_031387285.1. Lineage (GTDB taxonomy): Bacteria > Pseudomonadota > Gammaproteobacteria > Burkholderiales > Burkholderiaceae_C > CAISIP01. Next base: position 3,700 of record JANNDB010000857.1, read on the forward strand.
AGCGGCAAGTACCTGGCGGTGGATTTGCACCAGGCCGGCGGGATTCCGCAGGTCATGAAGACGCTGCTGGCAGCCGGCCTGTTGCACGGCGACTGCATGACCATCACCGGCCAGACGATTGCCGAGGTGCTCAAG
>JANNDB010000488.1:0-2237 GCA_031387285.1 Betaproteobacteria bacterium
ACGCGGCGCGCGCGGATCAATTCGAGAGGGCCCCATTCGGCGGCAGCGCTGTCGTTGGCCGCACCGCGCCCGTTCAGGCCGCGTTCCAACGCATACACGCCCGAGCCAGAACGCACCTCCACCCAGCCCTCGACCTCCAGCGCGATCAGCGCCTCCCGCACCGACGGGCGGCTCACGCCAAGTTGGCGCGCCAGGTCGCGCTCGGCAGGCAGGCGCTTGCCCGTTGCGAACTCCCCGTTGCCGATCAACACGCGCAGCTGCCCCGCGATCTGGCGGTACAGGCGTTGCGGTTCGACGGTTTGCAGCGGCATGGCGGACGGATTGAGGGTTTACGCGAATTGGACAGGTGGTAAGACCAATTTATGATCGCACACATCGCAGACCTTGTTATCCGGTAAAACCCTGTGCCCTCTCCGCTGACCATCACGTCTGTCCGGCTGCGCCAGGTCAATCTGCCGCCCAAAGTGGTGCGTACTGACGCCATCCAGTCCTTTGTGACACAGGAGACCGTGCTGCTCACGCTCACCTGCAGCGATGGCATCGAGGCCACCGGTTATGCCTACACCATCGGCACCGGCGGCTCGTCCGTCATGGCGCTACTGCACGACCATCTCGCGCCCCGCCTGCTGGGGCGCAACCCGCTGCATATTGAAGCCATCTGGAAAGACCTGTTTTTCCACACCCATGCCACGGCCGTGGGCGCCATTACCAGCCTGGCCCTGGCCTGTGTGGACACCGCGCTGTGGGATTGGCGCGCGCGCAGCCAGCAATTGCCTCTGTGGCAACTGCTGGGCGGCGCACAGGCCCGAGTGCCGGTGTACACCACGGAAGGCGGCTGGCTGCATTTGAGCGCCACAGAGCTGGTGGAGCAGACCCTGGCTGCGCAGGCGCAGGGTTTCAAGGGCGCCAAGATCAAGATCGGCCGGCCGCATGGCGCCGAAGATGTTGCCCGCCTGAGTGCCGTCCGGGAGGCGGTGGGCGCGGGTTTTGAGATCATGACCGATGCCAACCAGGGCTTCAACCGGCCCGAAGTGCTGCGCCGCGCCGCCGCTTTTGCGCCCTTCGATCTGGCCTGGCTGGAGGAGCCGCTGCCGGCGGAGGACGTGGCCGGTCACCGGCAACTGCGCGAGCACACGGCCATTCCCGTGGCCGTGGGTGAGTCGATGTACCACCTGAGCCAGTTCCGCGAATACCTCGAGCAAGGCGCCTGCAGCATCGTGCAGCCGGATGTGGCGCGCATCGGCGGCATCACGCCCTGGATCAAGGTGGCGCATCTGGCCGAAGGGTTCAACGTGCCAGTGTGTCCGCATTTCCTGATGGAGCTGCATGTAAGCCTGTGCGCCGGTGTGCCCAATGCGGCGTGGGTCGAATACATTCCCCAACTCGACGACATCACGACCAGTCGCATTCGCGTCGAGGCAGGGTATGCGTACCCGCCGCAAACGCCGGGCCTGGGTATCGAATGGGACTGGGGTGAAATCAGCAGGCGGCAAGTGGCCGATGTGCAAACAAAGGAGAACAAAGCATGAGATTGCAGGGAAAGACTGCGTTGGTCACGGCTGCCGGCCAGGGCATTGGCCGCGCCAGTGTGCTGGCGATGGCGGCCGAGGGCGCGCAGGTGCTGGCGACCGACGTGAATCCGGAATTGCTGGAGGCCTACGCTGGAGTTGCCAACGTGCGCACGGCCGTGCTCGACGTGCTCGACAAGGCGGCAATCCAGCGGCTGGTGCAGGGCATGCAGCGTATCGATGTGCTGTTCAACTGCGCCGGCTTCGTACACAACGGCAACATCCTGCAGGCCACCGACGATGAATGGAATTTCGCCTTCAACCTGAACGCGCGCGCCCAGTTCTGGATGATCCAGGCGGTCGTACCGGGCATGCTCGCGCAGGGTGGCGGCAGCATCATCAACATGGCCAGTGTGTGCGGAAGCCTCAAGGGCTTGCCGAACCGTTTCATCTATGGTGCCAGCAAGGCCGCGGTGGTGGGCCTTACCAAGGCCGTGGCCGCTGATTTCGTGGGCAAGGGCATCCGTTGCAACGCGATCGCACCGGGCACCGTGGATACGCCCTCGCTGGGGGATCGCATCAACAGCTATGCCGATCCGGTGCAGGCGCGCAAGGACTTCATCGCGCGTCAGCCAATGGGCCGACTCGCACAGGCCGAGGAGATCGCGCCGATCATCATTTACCTGGCCAGTGATGAATCGATTTTTGCAAGTGGCCAGGTATTTGCCG
>JANNDB010000489.1:0-4315 GCA_031387285.1 Betaproteobacteria bacterium
GGTATTTGTGGCCGAGGCGGTCAATCGCGTCGCCGATTCGGCGGTGCAGATGACCGGCGCCCTGGGCATTTCGGAAGACCTGCCGCTGTCCATGATCCTGCGCACCCTGCGCCCGTTTCGCATCTACGACGGCGCTTCGGAGGTGCACCGCGCGGCCATCGCCAAGCGTGTGTTCCGCCATCAGTTGCGCGCCTGACCGCGTATTGGAGCTCCCATGTATCAGCCGAACGACCTCGACCACTTCCGTCAAACCATCCGCGACTTTGTACTGAGCCGATTGCCACAGGACATCCGCGACGCCACCCACGACGGACGCCAGCTCTCGCGCGAACGCCTGACCGTCTGGCATGCCATCCTGGCCGAAGCAGGCTACCTCGTAGGGCACTGGCCGGCGCGCTGGGGCGGGCTGGGGTGGAACGTGCAACAGCAAATGGTGTTTGCGGAAGAGTTGTGCACCCACCACGCACCGGAGCTCAACAGCATCGTGTTCGACATGATCGGACCGGTGCTGATGCGCTGGGGCAATCCGGCGCAGCAAGCGGCCTTCCTGCCGGCAATTGCGTCCGGGCGGCAGTGGTGGTGCCAGGGTTATTCGGAGCCGAACTCGGGGTCCGACCTGGCCTCGCTCGCCACCCGCGCGCGCCGTGACGGTGACCATTACGTGGTGAACGGCTCGAAGATCTGGACCTCCGGAGCACAGTACGCCGACTGGATGTTTTGCCTGGTGCGCACCGACGGCGAGGCGCGCGCGCAGGAGGGCATCTCGTTCCTGTTGATCGACATGCAAACGCCAGGCATCAAGGTGCGGCCCATCGTTGGCATCCACGGCTGGGCGGTTTTCAACGAGGTATTTCTGGACGAGGTGCCGGTGCCGGTGGAGAACCTCGTGGGCGCGCAGAACCAGGGCTGGACGGTCGCCAAGTCGCTGCTTGAGTTCGAGCGGCTCAAACTCGCCCGAATCGGCGAGAACAAGCGGCGCCGCGCACGGGTACTCGAGGTGGCAGGGCGCGCGGACAGCACCGGACGCCGGATCGCCGACCGGCCGTGGTTTCGATTGCGGTTTGCCGAGCTGGAGGCGCGCCTGCTGGCACTGGAGGCGAACGCGGCCCGCTTCGTGGCGCGCCAGAGTGCCGGCGAGCCCCTGGGCGCCGAGGTGTCCATGCTGAAGATGCGCGGCAGCCGGCTGATACAGCTGTGGGAAGACTTGACCGTGGACGCGCTCGGTGGCGCAGCCCTGCCGCTGGACCGGGCTGCGTTGCAGGAGGCCGTGCCCGGTGCAGACGGCAACAACATCAGTGCCACGGCGTCGTCGCGCCGCTTCCTCTCGCGCGGTTACACCATCGCCGGCGGCTCCAGCGAGATCCAGCACAACATTCTTGCCAAGCAGGTACTGGGACTATGAATACAGAAGACAACAGCGCCATGCTGGCCGACAGCGCACGCGCCTATATGGAGCGCGGTTACGGTGCCAAGATCCGCGACGCCTCGCTGGCCCACGCCCATGGCTGCGCGCCGCAACGCTGGCAGGAGTTCGCCGAACTCGGTTGGCTGGCACTGCCGATTGCCGAGGAGCATGGCGGGTTGGGCGGCAGCGTGGCCGAGGTATGCGTGGTCACGCAGGCCATGGGACAGGCGCTGGTCAACGAACCCTACCTGGCCTGCGCCGTGCTGGGCGCCTCGCTGCTTGCCGACATCGGGTCCGACGCGGTGCGTGAACATTGGCTGCCCGCCCTGATCGGCGGCAGCAAGCGCATTGCTTTCGCGCCCTGGGAGGCCGGTGTCGACATGGACTTCCGTCGAGTGGGTACATCGGCAGTCCAGGATGGCCCGGGATGGTGCCTGAACGGCGAGAAAAACATCGTGCCCGGTGGCGCCGGCGCCGATGCTTACCTGGTGGCAGCGCGGCTGCCTGGCGGCGACCAGATGGCGGTGTTCCTGGTTCCGGCAGACGCGCCCGGCTTGCAGGTCACGCCGCTCGTGCTGTACGACGGGCAACATGCGGCCCATTTACGCATGGACGGCATGAAAGCCGCCCAGCCTTTGCTGCAGGGGCCTGCAGCGCAGGTACTGGCGCGGCTGGAAAGCGCCTTGCACATCGCTGTGGTGGCGCACTGCGCCGAGACTGTGGGCAGCATGCAGCACGCCTTTGACACCACACTGGAATACCTGAAGACACGCAAGCAGTTCGGCCGGGCCATCGCGTCCAACCAGGTGGTGCAGCATCGGCTGGTGGACCTGTACGTGGAGATTGCCGAGGCCCGGGCGCTGACCTTGCGCACTGCCGCCCAGCTCGCCGACCCGGGCACCGACACGCTGCACAGGCGGCGTCTGGTGGCCGCAACCCGCGCCTGCGTCGTGCAAGCCGCGCGCCACGTCTGGGAGGAATCGGTGCAGCTGCATGGCGCGATCGGCATGACCGACGAGTACCAGGTGGGCCGATACGTCAAGCGCCTGGCACTTGCCTGTTCGCTGTTCGGGGGCGTGGAGGAGCAGCTCGAGGAGTTGGCCGCGCTGGCATTGGACACCCACTGAAGCGGCACCACGCGGCGCAAGGGTGCTCAGTCGCCAGTGGAGTCGCGCGTCGCGTTGCCGAAGAAGCGGATGCGCTCGGCATCGACAGGATGGCTTGCCAGCGCAACGTCAAGCCACGCGGCATTCTTGCCAGCCTGGTCACCTTTACCGGTGGAGCGTGTTGAGCCGGCCTTTTCAAAGAAGCGCAGCATCACCCTGGGTGGGATACCCGCCGCGAACAGAGTGCGCACGGCTTCGCGATCCGCCTCATGCTCCGCCTCGCGTGAATATGCGGCATGCCCCAGCAGCACCGGAACTCCAGCCAGCATGGTGCTGAAATCGCCGAGCACCAGCGCAGAAAGGCTGCCCAGCAGCCCCGCCTGCACCAGCATGCGCATGCCATGGCGGCGTTGCAGGTGGCCCAGTTCATGGGCAAGCACTCCCATCACGACCTCGTCATCCCCGGCAAACAGTTGCACCAGCTCGTCCGTCAGGATGATGGTGCCGCCTGGCAGCGCCACCGCGTTCGGGCCGATGGCGCCCTGACGGAACACCAGCTCCCAGTGCGGCGTGCGACCCGGGGGCAGTGCAGCTGTCACCTTTGCAAACGCCGTGCGCAGGCGCTGTTGTTCGGCAACAGCCACTTTGCTGGGCTGCAACCAGTCGCCATCCATGGCCTGTAGCGCGGCCTGGCCTATGGCGACCTCCACCGAACGAGGCGTTGCAGCCAGCACGCCGCTGGCCAGCATGGGAATGCCCCACTGCTGCAGCACGACTGCGAAGGCCGCCAGCGCCAGCAGGCTTGCAGCGACCCAGCGCCAACTGCCTTCGAGCCGGGACACGGCGCCCTGCGCAAGACCATTCGCGTCGCACCACGCGTCCCAGTGCCCGTTGTCGACGGCGTGCAGTGAACCGCCCCCGGCCAGATGCATCAGGCGGGGGCCGTGGCGTGTGCGTTCCGGCCAGTGCAGCTGCGCCAGTGCAAGCGCGCGCTGAACACCCGCACCCTGTATGACAAGTTCACCATCGGCGACCTGCAGCTGAACCGGGCGTTGGGTGGAAACCACGCCGTCGAAGTAGACGGCTTCAAGCACCCTCCTGGCGGATTCGTTCACGATGGTCTACAAGCCAATGTCAATGCCCAGCAGATCACCTGCCGCATCGCCGCTGGCGTCGGAAGCGGACGCCGCCAACAAGGCCACCAGCACATCCGGATCCTGCCGCGTGCGGATGCTCACGGATTCCAGGCGAAGGCGGGTAGTAGCCACCACGGCGAAAGGCCAATACAAGCCCACGGTCAGCACGACCAGCAGCCAGTTCTTGAGGGTCAGGAGGGCCAGCGCCGCAAACGGCAGCGCACTCAGGAAGCGCATGCTCCGGTTGCCGGTCTTGGTCCACACCAGGTTCTGCAATCGTGAGGTCAGATACGACTTACTGACCACCAGGACTGACACGACGAACAGGATGGGCAGCAGCGCCACCACCCCTATCCCCTTTGCGCCCCTGAGGTCCACCGGCACCCCCGCGTCTGTGAACAAGTAGGCTGCAAGCAAGAGCATGGCGACGGGCCCGAGCACCGACAGCACGGCCACGCTGAAACTTTTGAAAACCAGCAAATAGAAAGACCCGACGCTTGCCTTGAACGCAGTCTGCAGGTCCGCAAGCCCATAGTTGTCATGCTGGTAACGCTTGAGGTTCCAGAACACCCAGGGCAGAACCGCCAGCGTGGCCAGCCCGAGCGCCGCAGAGAAATATCCGTACCACAGTGGTGGCGTTTCGGGACTTGCCGCAAAGACCAAAGGGC
>JANNDB010000511.1:0-3159 GCA_031387285.1 Betaproteobacteria bacterium
GATCTCCGGCAGGCGCGGCGGCGCGCCGCCAGTGGACACCGCGCGCGCGAGGTAGCCTGGGTAGGTGATTTTCTTCTTGACACTTGCCGGCAGCGCGGTGCCGGCAAGCGGCTCACATATTTGCGGCAGGCCGTAGATCCAGATCTCGTCGTAGATGTCGCGCAGCGCAGGCAATACCTTCTTGCGCCGCCACTCCGGCACCAGCAACTTGGGCTCGTCCATGACGTCGCGCAGTCCAAGCACCAGCCGCGTCCCGCGCTGCTTGAGCATTTCCAGCGTCTCGAGTACCTCACCGCGCAACCCGAGCGGCTCCTTGTCGACGATGAACACATCCGGGTCGAACATATCGGCCGTATGCTTGATGATGGAGGCACGCATCCTCAAAGTCTGATCGACATCGATATGCAGGTTCAGCGGCGTGTATTCGCCATTGCGCAGCTTGACAACGCCCGGCACCCGGACGAAGTCGACACGGGAACGGAAGTCGAAACTGCCGATGATGGGCGACCCCGAAAGAATCAGCACCGAAAGGTGCTTGAAGCGGTCCACCAGCGCGTGCGCTATGGTGCGGCAGCGACGCAAATGCCCCAGGCCAAACGTGTCGTGGCTGTAGATCAGGATGCGGGTGTCCTTGCGCGCAGGCTTCATGGTGATCTCCATACGAATGCGATTCGCTTGTGTTTGTTATGCGATGCCCGGGCGTCCAGCGAGGGCAAATTATAGGACTGCACTTCCCGGATCAGCGCGCCAATTCCAGCAGCTTGGCCTGGTACACCGGCAGGGCGGCCCGCATGGCGGATCGCCCGGCTTCTATCGAGCGTCGCCGCGCCGCGAAGTCGGCACTGCGCACGTTGGCCAGTGCCGGGCGTACCACGACGTCGGCGCCACCCAACTCGAATCGATTGAGGCTCTTGCCCATGATCGCGAAGGTCTGCAGCAACACCTGCAGCGCGCCGTCCGCGGCATTTCCCAGTGGTTCACTGGAGATGTCGACGGCTATGACCAGTTCTGCGCCCATTTGCCGCGCGTAGCGTACTGGAACCGGCGCAACCAGTCCACCGTCCACATACTCATGCGTGCCTATCCGCACCGGTTGAAAAACCGACGGCACGGCGCTGGAAGCCCGGACGGCAAGCCCCACATCGCCGGTGCGGAACAAGATACCCTCGCCAGACTGCAGATCGGTCGCCACCACGCCCAGCGGGAGCGGCATGGCCTCAATAGTCAAGCCCTGCACCTGCTGGTTGACGTAGCGCGCAAGGGCTTCGCCGCGCAGGACGCCACGACCGAAGAATGGCAAGGTCCAGTCGGTGAGCGTTGCCTCCTCCATTTCCAGGGCAATCTGCTGCAACTGGGCACCATTGCGGCCACTGGCATATATCGCAGCCACCAGGCTGCCGGCCGAGGTGCCGACCACCATGTCGGGGCGGATTCCCGCCTCCTCCAGCGCCTGGATGACGCCAACATGCGCGAACCCGCGCGCCGCCCCGCCGCCCAGCGCCAGAGCGACCCGGGGCGGGCGCTTCACCACGACCGGCGCAGGCGTGACAAGGGGCGGGCGGGCAGCGGTATCGGGCAGCGTCGTGCAGCCCGCCACGGCTCCCAACGCCAGAGCCACGGCGAGCCCCTGGACAAAATCCCGTCGACCTGCATGTGCAGGGGCCCGGTCAGCCACTGGCCGGTCCGGACTGTCAGGCAGCGTCATTCCCGTCTGCCTCCCGTTGGTGCCCACCCAGAACCCGAGGTCGATTCGCATATGCAACTATCCCATACCGGACTGGCCCGCAGGCGACTGGCACTGAGCTTGCCTTCCTGTATGCTTTCGCAGCGCCCGGATCGGCCGGCGCGGCAACCAACACTGCTACACAACATGAAATTCCTCGGGTGGATAGCCATTGCAATTGCCCTGCTCGGATTTGCGGTGGTCGTTGCGGGTCAACTCGGCGCGCTTGCGGCAGGCGCGCCCAAGCGTCTGGGTGTTACGGAGGGCAGACTCAAACCACCGGCCAGCACGCCCAACAGTGTTTCAAGCCAGGCTTCGCTCTACCCGGGCCATCCGCAACTGGCCTATGCGGCCATGGAGCCCATCAAGCTAAAGGGCGACGGCGCTGAAACCATGCGCAGACTGGCAACCTTGCTTCGCGCAAGGGCGGGCGTGCAGGTGGTCACCGACGAGCCGGATTACCTGTATGCACAGTGCTCCACGCCGGTGCTGAAATTCACTGACGACGTGGAGTTCTGGCTGGACCGTCAGGCTGGCGTCATTCACTTTCGCTCGGCTAGCCGCCTCGGTCGCAAGGACTTCGGGGTGAACCGCGCGCGCATGGAATCCATCCGCGCGCAGTTGGGCAGCTAGGCCGCCCCGGCCTCAGCCTATCGCCGCCTCTTCGGGCTTTGACTTGCCTTCTTTCTTCGGCAGGGGCTGAATGTCCAGCAGCACCTCGGTTTTCTCCGGATCCTGGTCGTCGATGTCGACCGTCAGACGCCCGCCTTCTGTCAGCCGGCCAAACAGCAGTTCATCGGCCAAGGCACGGCGAATGGTGTCCTGAATCAGCCGTTGCATTGGCCTGGCGCCCATCAGCGGATCAAAACCCTTCTTGCCAAGGTGCTTGCGCAGCTTGTCGGTAAAGGTCACATCGACCTTCTTGTCGGCAAGCTGGGTCTCCAGTTGCAGCAGGAACTTGTCGACCACGCGCAGGATGACGTTCTCGTCAAGAGACTTGAAGCTGACGATGGCGTCGAGCCGATTGCGAAATTCCGGCGTGAAGAGACGCTTGATGTCGGCCATTTCGTCGCCCACCTCATGCTTGGTGGTGAACCCGATGACGGCCTTGTTCATCGCCTCGGCCCCGGCATTGGTGGTCATCACGATGATCACGTTTCGGAAGTCGGCCTTGCGTCCGTTGTTGTCGGTCAGCGTGCCGTGGTCCATCACTTGCAACAAGACATTGAAGATGTCCGGGTGCGCCTTCTCGATTTCATCGAGCAGCAACACGCTGTGCGGATGTTGGTCCACCGCATCGGTGAGCAGTCCACCTTGATCGAAGCCGACATAGCCTGGTGGCGCGCCAATCAGGCGCGAAATCGAGTGGCGTTCCATGTACTCGGACATATCGAAGCGGTGAAGCTCGATGCCAAGGCTTTTGGCCAACTGACGCG
>JANNDB010000867.1:0-1652 GCA_031387285.1 Betaproteobacteria bacterium
CCCGGCTTCAGGCCCGGGCACGGGCGATCTCCTCACCAATGATGCGCACACCCGCTACCACCCTATCGGCCGCAATGGACGAGTACCCGATTCGCATAAAGGCGGCGCCGCGCCGCGCAGCTTGAAAAAAGACGTCCCCCGGCTCGACCACCACACCGCGCTGGTACAGGCTGGCTGCAAGCGCCCGGCAATCGAGTTGCGCCGGCGCAGCCACCCATACTGCCGACCCCCCACGGGCGGCCACCGGTGTGAGCATCGGCGCATGCTGCGCCAGCGCCGCGTGCACGGCGCGCGCCCGTTCGCGGTAGGCGGCGTTGAGGCGGCGCACGTAGGCTTCGTGGTGGCCGTGGGCAATAAAGCTTGCCGCCGCCTGCTGGTTATTGGTGCATACATGGCGCACCATCAAACGGCGCAAGGCACGCAGCTCGCGCACCAGCGGCGCTGGCGCCACCAGGTAGCCCAGGCGCAGACCGTGCGCGAGGGTCTTGGACAGACTGCCCACGTAGAGCACACGCTGCGCGGTGTCCAGGCTCTTGAGCGCTGGCGTCGGCTGGCCGGAGAAATTGAGCTCGCTTTCGTGGTCGTCTTCTATCACGACGAAGTCGTGGCGTTGCGCCAGCGCCAACAAGGCCTGCCGGCGCGCCAGCGGCATGGTCACCGTGGTCGGGCACTGGTGGCTCGGCGTGACATAGACATAGTCGCACTGCGCCAGGGCGGTGCCCGGAACAAGGCCCTCGGCGTCAACCGCCAGGGCCCGCACATGGCGGGTGCGCAGCAGAAAATTGTTACGCGCATCCGGGTACCCCGGATTCTCCACACCCACCCGGGTCGTGGATCCCATCAGCAGCATCGCCAGCAGAAACGTCGCCTGCTGGGCACCGCTGGTCACCAGAATCTCGTCGCGCCCGGCCCAGATGCCGCGCGCCGGGAGCAGGCGCCGGTGAATCTGGTCCACCAGGCTGGCATCGTCGCGGTCGATCTGGTCGGTCGCCCAACTGCGCACCGCGCGCGCCTGCAAGGATTCCAGGGCGCAGGCGCGCCAGTCGCGAAACGGGAACAGGTTGGCGTCAAACTGACCATAGATGAAGGGAAATGGCTGCAGCTGCCAGTCGGCCGGCTTTTCGATATTGCGCTGGGCGCTTGGCTGGGACTGCATGCGCAGGTGCCAGCGCGGCTTGTCGTGACGCGCGGCAGCGTCACCGGCCGTACCTGTACGGGCCGTTGCAGGCTGCTCGCTGGCGACAACGAAATAGCCGCTGCGCGCGCGCCCCGCCAGCAGACCCTGGTCAACCAGCGACTGCAGGGCCAGGCTGGCCGTGGTGCGCGATACGCCGAGCGTGGCCGCCAGCACGCGGCTGGACGGCAGCGCCACCCCTGGCGCGATATACCCCTCGGCAACCGCATGCACCAGCATGTCGCGCATGCGTGCCTGCAAGGTGGCCGCCCCGTCCTCGAAGCGCCGGAACAGGCGCGTCCACATCAGTTCGCTGGTACGGGCGGTGCGGCTCATGATTCTGGCCTTACAGGAGAATTGAATCTGGCATTATCACGGCCACCTGCCCATGGCTACCATGCGGGCATGAGCGTCCAGTACCTTAAACAGGCCCGTCCGATTGCCGCAAGTGTCGACGACGCCACCAGCGACACCGTGC
>JANNDB010000541.1:0-2813 GCA_031387285.1 Betaproteobacteria bacterium
CACACGGCCAAAAGGCGAGTTGACGATGCGCAGCAACGTCAGCAAAAGCCCCAGCGCCATGAAGAACAGCAGGTAGAAGCACAAAAGGCGACCGTCCACCGCAACACCCATGAACGGCTCCTCGAACAGCTCAAAACTGGGCGAGAGAACCTCTGGCAGCTTGAACGTGAGGCCATCCTCGCCGCCGGTGAAATCGGAAAGCTGCGATGCCAGGGTCAGGAACGCCGAGGCCACCGCCAGCGTGATCATGGCGAAGAATATGGCCCGCACCCGTAACGAAAAAAGCCCGATAAGCAGGGCCAGCAGAAAAGACAGGGCGAGCGCACCCAGCAATCCGGCCAACAATGCCTCCCAGGTCGGGCCCAGGCGCGTGCTGGCAATCGCGATGCCGTAGGCACCGATGCCGAAGAACATGGTGTGGGCGAAGCTGACGATGCCGGTGTAGCCGAGCAGCAGGTCAAAACTCGCCACGAGCACGATGAAGACCAGCACCTTGGCTGCGACGTTGAGCGCCTTCACTCCGGGAAAGAGGAACGGTGCGAACGCCAGAGCGAGCAGCAGCAACAGCAGCACGACCGCAAGCGCGCGGCTGCGCGGAAGGTCGTTGGAGAGCAGGCGGTGCAGCATGGAAGGCGCGTCCTCAGCGGTTTGCCACCGGGTACACACCCTGCGGCCGCCACAGCAGGATGGCGGCCATCAAGGCGATGTTGGAAAACAGCGCCACCTTGGGCGCCAGGAAGCCGGTGTAGTTGGCCATCAGCCCGACCAGCAACGCGCCAATGAGCGCGCCCGCAGTGGAACCCAGGCCACCAATGATGATGACGATGAAGATCAGCACGTTCACCTGCGCGCCCATCTGCGGCAGCACGGACTGCTGGAACAGGCCCCACATGACGCCCCCGAGGCCGGCCAGCGCGCTGCCCATCACGAACACCGCCACAAACAGGCGGCGGATGCGATAACCCAGCGCCTCGACCATCTCCCGATCCTGAACGCCGGCGCGAACAAGGAGGCCAATCTTGGTCCGGTTCAGCGCCCACACCAGCGCCAGGAAGACGGCAACGCCAATCACCATCGCGATCAACCGGTATTTTTCGATGGCCGCGTCCCCGATGATCAGCGACCCGCGCATGGCTTCGGGCAGCGGCAGGGCAATCTGCAACGGGCCCCAGATCACCTTGATCAACTCCTCACCGATGATCATGCCGCCCATGGTGATGAGGATCTGCTTGAGATGTTGCCCATACACCGGCCGCACGATAAAACGCTCGAACGCCAGGCCCACGGCACCGGCTACCGCCATGGCAACCAGCATGGCCGCGCCGACCGCCAGCAGGTTGCGCCCCAGGGCCGCGGAGCCGGTCCAGTCAGCCATGCCACCGAGCACGCTGGTGGCCACGAAGGCACCCAGCGCGATGAAGACGCCGTGGCCGAAATTGAGCACGTCCATCAGGCCAAAGACCAGCGTCAGCCCGGAGGCGATGACGAAAATGATGAGCCCCATGGCCAACCCTGCCACCGTGAGCGTGAGCCAACTCGACGGCGAACCGATCAACGGGAAGCCCACCAGCATCAGCAGCGGCACCAGTGCGGCAGGTTTCCAGTCGAATTCACCCGTCTTCGTGGTCATATGGCGAGTCCCAGCAGCGAACGTTGCAGCGCCGGGTCAGCCGACAAGGCCTGCATGGTGCCGGCGTGTACCACGCGGCCGTTGTCCATCACCGCGACCTGGTCGCCCAGCCTTTGCGCAAAGTGCAGGTTCTGTTCCACCAGCAGGATGGTCACGCCGCTGGCCTTCAACTGGCCAAAGGCGTCGATCATGTTGTTGATGATGCTCGGCGCCAGTCCCTTGCTCGGCTCGTCGACGATCAGCAGTTCGCGTGGCTCGACGATGGCACGTGCCACCGCCAGCATCTGCTTCTGACCGCCCGACAACGTGCCTGCGGGATGGTTCCAGAACTTCTCCACCGCCGGGAACAGCGAATAGATCCACTTCAGGCGCTGCGGGTCCATCTGGCTGGAGCGCGCGGCGCCACGCGCGGCGAGCAGCATGTTTTCTTTGACGGTCAGGTCAGCGAATATGCCCATGTTTTCAGGCACGTAGGCAATGTTCAAACCGGCGATGTGCGGTGTGTCTAGCGCCGTGATGTCTTTGCCGTCAAAAGCAATCCGGCCTTTGGACGCATGCCACAAACCCATGATGGTTCGCAGCGTCGTGGTTTTGCCCGCACCGTTGCGGCCCAGCAGCATGGTGAGCTGGCCGAGCGCTACGTGCAGGTCTACACCGTGCAAGATGTGGTACGCGCCGATGTGGGTGTGAACGCCCGATAAAGTCAGCAGATTCACGCTCATGATGCCTTGCTCCTTCCACCTTGAGGGGGAAGGCTGGGATGGGGGGGAGCGTCAGCTTCCGCTAAAGCGTCCTTGGGGTTCACCCCAAGGTAAGCTTCTTGCACCACGGGTGATGCAATCACTTCAGCCGGTTCGCCATCGGCCACCAGCGCGCCGTTGTGCAGCACGATGATGCGGTCAGCCAGCTCGCGCACCACGTCCATCTTGTGCTCCACCAGCAAAATCGTTTTGCGTTTGTCGGCTTTGAGTTGCCGAATCAAATTCAGAATCACCGGCGCCTCATCCGCGCTCATACCGGCTGTGGGCTCGTCAAACATGAACACATCGGCATCGAGCGCCATCAGCAACGCGACTTCCAGTTTGCGCTGGTCACCATGCGGCAGGCTGGCCACGGTGGTGTGGCGTTTGGCTTCCATGCTCACAGCCACCAGCACTTCTTCGGCCAGCTGCGTCAACGCCTT
>JANNDB010000582.1:0-3855 GCA_031387285.1 Betaproteobacteria bacterium
GGTCGCATCCTGGTGCCCGTCAACTTTCGCCTCGCGGCAGAGGAGATTCAGTACATCGTGGACCACAGCGGAGCGCGCCAGCTGCTGGTGGATCCGGAGCTGGGGCAGTCCCTGGAGTCGGTGCGCTGCACCTCCTCGGCGGCCCGGCGAAAGTTCACCGGTACCAGGATGCGTCCCCAGCCGCTGACGCCATAAAAGGCGGTGAGCAGGCGCGCCGAGTTGTGGCTCACCATGGCCACGCGTTCACCCGCCGCGAACCCCAGCGCGTCGAGCCCGGCCGCCTGGGCGGCGGCGCGCGCCGTCATCTCCTGGTAGGTGAGGCTGCCCCAGCTCGCCGCGGGCTGCGCGGGTTCGTCGACAAAGGCCTGCCGCTCGGGGTAAACCTGGCTCGCGCGGCGCAAATGGTCACGAATGGTCAGCGCTGTTTTCATGCGAAGTCTCCGGCTGTGTTTGAAGGAAATCGGACACAGCCGCATTAAACACCACGGCCGGTCACGGGACTCCTGCGACCCGCTAGCAGCCACTTCCCACAGCCCGATGGCCGGCTTACACTTTCCCCAGCCGCACCCCGAGACGGCAAGGAGAGATACATGGTTACTCGTCGCAGCAGCGCTGGTGCCACCGTGAAGCAGGCTCCCAATCGTGGCGCCAGGAGCGCCGCATCTGGCAAGAGCGCATCGGAGCAAATGCAGGACGCGGCCGCAAGCGCCAAGTCCATTGGAAGCGGCGTCGCCGGACTGGCCGAAGCCACCGTCAAGCTGTATGGCGAATGGGCGCGCACCATGGTCGGCGTGAACGAGCGCGAAGTGCCCGCCAAGGACCCGCGCTTTGCCGATCCGGCATGGCGCGAGAACCCGGTATACCGGCGACTTGGCCAGGGCTACATGGCTTTTTGCGAGGCGGCGGACCGCCTTGCCGAGGACAACCCGCATTGGCGCGGCCGCGCGCGCAACCGGTTTCTGACCGGCGTGCTCACGAGCACGCTTGCGCCGACCAATACCCTGCTGGGCAATCCGGCCGCCCTCAAGCGCGCCTTGGAGACCCGGGGCGGGAGTCTCGCCGACGGCATGAAGAACCTGTTCGACGACCTGGTGCACAACAAGGGCATGCCACGCCAGACGCCCAACGACGTCTTCAAGGTGGGCGAAAACCTTGCCATGACCCCCGGCGCGGTGGTCTTCAAGAACGAGATGGTGGAGTTGATCCAGTACCAGCCCACGACCGCACAGGTCTGCGAGAAGGCCACGCTGCTGATCGTGCCGCCGATCGGAAAGTACTACTTCATGGATCTGGCGCCCAAGCGAAGCTTTGTCGAATACGCGGTGTCCCAGGGCATACCGATGTTCGTCACGAGCTGGCGCAACCCGGAGGTGGAGCATGCGGGCTGGGGCCTGGACGACTATGTGCAGACCTGCCTGGACATGGTCGATACGGTATGCAAGATCACGGGAAGCAAGCAGATCAACACCCTGGGCATGTGCGCGGGCGGCATCATCACCACGCTGATGCTGGCGGTCATGGCAAAGCGAGGTGACAAGCGGGTGAATGCTGCGGGTTTCGGCGTGATGCTGCTGGACTTTGGCGTCGAGGCACCCATCGGCGCGTTCAACGCCGGCCCGGTCCTGTCCCAGGGACGCAAGCGCTCGGCCAAAAAAGGCATCCTTCCCGCCAGCAACCTGGCCAACGTGTTCGCCTGGATGCGGCCCAACGACCTGGTATGGAACTACTGGTCGAACAACTACCTGATGGGCAAGGAGCCCCCCGCGTTCGACATTCTGGCCTGGAGCGTGGACGGCACCAATCTGCCGGGCAAGCTGCATGGCGAGTTTCTCGATATGTTCGAAGGCAACCTGCTCACGAAACCCGGCGGGCTGACGGTCCTGGGCGTGCCGATCGACCTGAAGACGATCAAACAGGAGGTCTTCGCCACCGGCGCCCTGACCGACCATCTGACGCCCTGGAAGGCGTGTTACCGCACCACCCAGCTGCTTGGCGGCAAGAGCCAGTTCGTGCTCAGCAACTCCGGGCACATCGCCAGCCTGGTCAATCCTCCGGGAAATCCGAAGTCGAGTTACCTCGTCGGTCCCAAGCCGGTGGCGGACGCCGACGCCTGGCGCCAAAAGTGCACTCAGAAGACGGGAACCTGGTGGGAAGTGTGGTCCGCCTGGACCCTGGCACAAAGCGGGCGCAAGCGGGCGGCGCCAAAAGCCCTGGGTAGTGCAGAATACCCCCCGATAGCCGCTGCACCCGGCAGCTACGTTCTGCACAAATCCTGAAACCCAAACAAGCCCTTGCATGACAACTTTGGCCATTCGCCTTGAAGAGTTAGAGGGGCGCGGCAATCCGGCCCCCATTGGGACGACGCTTGTCATGGCGGTCACCGCGTGACCGCGCGACAAGCCGGTTTGCACGATATCGGCATCCATACCGTCCGCTTCGACGGCCGCGCGGTGCGTGTGGGCGTGCGGCCCGGGCAGGGGCGGGCGCTGCTGCTCATCAACGGTATTGGCGCAAGCCTGGAATTACTGGCGCCGTTGATGCATGCGCTCGATGGCATCGAAACCATCGCTTTCGATGTGCCCGGCCTGGGCGGGTCGGCCCTGCATTGGGCGCCGTACCGGATGGCTGGCCTGGCGCGCCAGATGGACCGCATGCTTGCCACCATGGGCTACACCGGCGCGGTGGACGTGCTGGGACTCTCCTGGGGTGGCGCGCTGGCGCAGCAATTTGCCATCACATGCCGGACCCGCTGCCACCGGCTGATACTGGCATCGACGATGCCGGGCGCGCTCATGGTTCCCGGCTCGCCCTTCGTGCTGGCCAAGATGTTCAATTCGCGGCGTTACACCGACATCCAATACCTGCGCCGTATCGCTCCCGCGCTCTATGGCGGCGAGGTGCGGCGCAATCCAGGGCTGGTCGAGAAGCACCGTGCGCTCGTGGCGCGTCCGCATTGGCGCAGCTATCTCTATCAGCAACTGGCCTTGTTGGGCTGGACCAGCCTGCCCTGGCTGCCGTTCCTGCGCCAGCGCACGCTGGTGCTGGCGGGCAATGACGACCCGCTGGTGCCCCTGATCAATGCCCGCGTTATGGCCAAGCTGATCCCGCACTCGCATCTCGAGGTCGTGGATGATGGCCACCTGTTCCTGATCACCCATCCGGAGCGTGTCGCGCCACTGATCCGCAGGTTTCTGGCGGAGCCCGCCTGAAAAGAAACACCCCCGTTACGGCTCACTTCGTGTAGCCGTCTCCCCCCTCAAGGGGGCAACACCAGCGCCCCGGCAAAGCCGGTTGCGCGGTGTTCCGCGCCCGGAGTCAGGCCTTGAAATGCCCATCGAACTGCTGGCGCAGTTCGCGCTTGAGCAGTTTGCCGCTTGGGTTCTTGGGTAGTGCAGGCATGAAAAGCACGGCCTTGGGCACCTTGAAAGTGGCAAGCCGCTGCTGGCAGAAGGCCATCACTTCGTCGGCGCGCAAGTCCTGCCCCTGCTTGGGCACGACCACCGCCACCACCGCTTCCACCCACAGCGGGTGCGCCAGCCCGACAACCGCCACTTCACTGACCTGCGGCATCGCGTAAATGGCCTCCTCGACCTCCCGGCTCGCCACGTTCTCGCCACCGGTCTTGATCATGTCCTTCTTGCGGTCCACGACGCTGATATAGCCCTCTTCGTCCATCACCGCCAGGTCGCCGCTGTGGAACCAGCCCCCCGCAAAAGCCGCCGCGGTGCGCTCCGGATCATTGAAGTAGCCCGACAGCAACTGTGGCGAACGGTGCACGATCTCGCCGATTTCGCCCGGCGCCACGTCGCGCATGGCGTCGTCGACGACACGCGTTTCGACGTTGAGCGTGGGCTT
>JANNDB010000604.1:0-6402 GCA_031387285.1 Betaproteobacteria bacterium
CATCAAGGCCACGCGCAAACGGCGCATCGCCGCCGGCGCCGGCGTTCAGGTGCAGGAAGTGAACCGCATGCTCAAGGAATTCGAGCAGATGCAGGACATGATGAAGAAGATGAAGGGCGGCGGAATGATGAAGATGATGAAGCGCATGGGTGGCATGAAGGGCATGAAAGGCATGCCCGGGATGCCGTTCTAGGCGCCATGCCGTTCGGATAGAGCCGTTGGCCTACGCTTCGATCTCTATCACCATCGAACCCACATCGTCGATCTGCACTTGCTGGCCGGCACCCACCAGCGTGGTGGCATCGAGCTGGGTCAGGATGGCCGGCCCGGCAAATTGCACTCCAGCGCCGAGTTTGCTCCTGTCATAGACAGGACAGTCGCGCAGACCCTCCGGGAAAAACACCGACTGCATGCCGATCAGCGCGTCCTTCAGCGTGCCCGACCTGCTGAGCCGGGGAAGTTCGGGTTGCGACAGGCTGCCCACCGCGGTCACCCCCAGAGTGATCACCTCCACCGGCGCATCTTCCTGGGCAAACGTGTAGAGCTGCCGATGCAGGGCATGGAACCGGCGGATGCATTCCTCCATGGAGGCAGCATCGACCCGGCCGTTCCAGGGCACACTGAGCTCAAAACCCTGCCCCTGGTAACGCAGGCTGGCAGAGCGTTGCAGCAGGCGACTGCGCAATTGAAGGCCCTCGCTTTCGAACCATTCGTTGGCCCGCTCCTCGAGCCCGCAGAACACGGCCTCCATGTCGTCATGGTGAAAGTCGGGCGGCCGCTGCAGGCAGGTGCGGGCGTAATCGGAACGCAGATCGGACACCATCAGGCCAAGCGCAGACAGCACACCGGGCGCCGGCGGCACCAGGATCTTGCGCACGCCGAGCAGTTGCGCCAGCGCGCTGCTGTGTAGCGGCCCGGCGCCGCCGAAAGGCAGCAGGACAAAGTCACGCGGATCATGGCCGCGTTCGATCGACACCACCCGGATCGCACCCACCATGTTGTTGTCGATCACCGCGAGAATGCCGCGGGCCGCCGCTTCGACGTCCAGGCCCAGTGGATCGGCCACCTTATGTTGAATCGCCTCGCGCGCCCGCTCCACGTTGAGCGTCAGGCTGCCCTGCAGCAGGTACGGTGGCAGATGGCCCAGCACCAGGTGTGCGTCCGTGACCGTCGGTTCGGTTCCGCCACGCATGTAGCAGACCGGCCCGGGTACTGCGCCGGCGCTGCGCGGACCCACGGTGAGCCCGCCGGACGGCGACACCGAGGCGATCGAACCGCCGCCCGCCCCGATGGTGTGGATATCGATCATCGGCAAAGAAACCGGCCATTCGCCGATGCGGGTCGCCGTGGTGGTGTTGAGCACCCCGTTCTTGATCAGGCAGATGTCGGCCGAGGTACCGCCGATGTCTATGGTGATCAGGTCCAGGAACCCGCTGGCACGGCCCACGAAGGCGGCCCCGACGACGCCGGCTGCAGGCCCCGACAACGCGGTCTGGACTGGCGACACCTTGATCTCGCGGGTCCCGGTGACACCCCCCGAAGACTTCATGAGCAACAAGGGAGCCGTGATGCCACGCTCCTGCATGCGCGACTCGAGCCGCCCGACGTAGGTCGACACCGAGGGCATGACATAACTGTTGAGCAGGGTGACCAGGGTGCGCTCGTACTCCCGGAACACCGGCAACACATCGGACGAGATCGACACCATGGCCTGCGGATAGACCGAGAGGAACAAGGCACGTGCGCGTTGCTCGTGTTCCGCGTTGGCATAGGCGTGAAGAAAACAGATCGCCACCGCCTTGATGCCGCGACTCTGGATGCGCCGCGCACTGTCGCGCACCGCCTGCTCTTCCAGGGCATCCAGTTCGACACCGTCCGGGCCGATCCGTCCGCCGACCTCGAAAATCTGGTCCGGCTTGACTGGCCGCGGCGCGCGGCTCCAGGAATACAGGTTGGACTTGCGCGGAATATCGTGGCGCGCAATCTCCAGCACGTGGCGAAAACCGGTCGTGGTCAGCAATGCGCAGGCTGCGCCCTTGCCTTCCAGGATCAGATTGGTGGCCACCGTGGTGCCATGCAGCAACTGTGAAATGTCGCCGGCGTTCTGGCCTGACGCGCCCAGCCCCTGCTCCACCCCGTGGTCGAATCCGATCGACTGGTCCTCGGGCGTGGACGAGACCTTGGAGTTCCAGATCCTGCCGGTCTGGCTGTCAAAGGTGACTACGTCGGTGAACGTGCCGCCGATGTCGATGGCGATGCTGGTCCGCTGGTGTTTGTTGGTGGATGTCATTTTCATTCCATGGCGTCGACATAGCGACCGTTGTGAAACAGCTTGGTGGCGGGGCGCTGGCTGCCGCGCAGCGCCTCGGTGGCGGCCAGGTCCAGCTCGGCGCCGTCGTCCCCGTCGCGAACAACCACCCCATAGTCATCCCGGGCGCCCTGCGCACCGACATATCCGCCGCGCACATCGTCGAGCACCAGTTGCGGATCACGATCGAATGGATGGCCCCAGCCGCCGCCGCCGCAGGTCTGGAAGCGGATCACGTCGCCGGCGCGCACACGCGTGCCATCGGACAGCGGCGACACCTCGATCTCGCCGGGGGTGCCGTGGTTGACAAAGCAGCAACCTGCTCGCCCCGCCTGTCCGCCGTTCACGCCCCAGGCCGGATTCAGGATGCCGTCGATGCGGATGGCCAGGATGGCCTCCGGGCCGAGCCAGGTAAGCTCCCGGATCACGCCAGTGCCACCCCGGAACTGACCCGGCCCACCCGAATCCAGGGACATCTCGTAACGCGTCAGGCGGATCGGGTACATCTGCTCCATGAACTCGGCCGGGTTGTTTTCCTGGGCCACGTAGTAAACACCGTTGTGGCCGTCCGCGAACGAACGTGCACCATGGCCCACGCCGACCCCATCGGCGATCAGGAAGGCCTGGCCAGTCCGGGGGTCGTGGCCGCGCAGGAAGTAAATGGAATACGCGGCGGTGGCGGCGACAGACTGCCCGCCGGAGGCCACATTCATGAGTCCGGCACACACATTCACCGTGCGGATGAGCGTCAGGCCGCGTTGGTTGAGCGGGGCCGGAAAACGCGGCTGCAGCAGGCTGCCCTCGCGCACCTTGACCTCGTCTACCGCGTGCATGGCGCCCTCGTTGATCAGCAGCGAGGGGTCCTTGGACATGGCATAGATGCCGAACACCATTTTCGGCACCGCCGGGTTCATGAGGAAATTGACGGGCCCTGGCGCCTGGTCGTCGGTCTCGGAGGTGTCGATCTCGATACGCTTGTCGGTCACCTTGAGCGACATGCGGATCTTGAACGGACCATGTCCCTGACCATCGCTGTCGATGCCATCGGCGAAGCGGTAGGTGCCGTTTCGGAAGGTGTCGCGCAATTGCCGGATCAGCCCGTTGCGGGTTTGTTCGTTGAGTTTGGTGAATGCGTCTTCGGAGACATCCGCCCCGAAACGCTCGAAGATCTCGATGAAGCGCTTCTCGCCCAGCCGCACCGCAGCGATCATGGCCCGGATGTCGCCGCGCATTTCCTCCGGGAAGCGGCCGTTGCGCAGGAAGATGCGGTAGATCTCCTCGTTCATGACACCTTCGCGGTACAGGCGCACCGGCGGAATCATGATGCCTTCCTGGAAGATATCGGTCGACGTGGGGGACATCGAACCGGGCCAGGCGCCGCCGATGTCGTTGAAGTGGGCCCAAGTCTGCGAGAACCCGACCAGCGCGCCATCGTGGAACACCGGCGAGGCAAATACCTGGTCGGGCGAGTGTGAGACCCCTCCTTTGGAGGCATAACAGTCGTTGTACCAGTACAAGTCGCCTTCGCGCATGCCATCGGCCGGGTAGTGCTCGAAGATCGGCTGGATGATGTGGCCGAATATGGGCAGGTTGGTACCGGTGATCAACTGGCCCGACGGGTCGAAATAACCCGCGAAGAAATCCTTCTTCTCGCGGATCACTGGCGACACCGCGGTGCGCTCCAGCAGGGTCTCCATCTCCAATTGGGCCGCTCGCAGGCTGCCCTTGATGATTTCCAGCTTGACCGGATCACAGGTTTTTTTGTACAGCTTGACACGGGTGTCCATGGGAGGCTCCTTGGTGGGGGGATCAGTTTGGCAATACGAGGTGCAGTTCGCGCCGGGCCTGGCGCAATGCGGCGAGCAGCTTGTTCTCGCCGCGCCGGAGCTGGGTCAGGCCAAAACCATGCAACTCAGCGGGCAGGTTTGCCCACCGATTGGCCACATCAAGGCCCGGCAGGGCCGGCATGGCAGAGGCCGGGTCATGGCCGAACCGGGGCAGCAGGGTGTGGTTGATGGGCACCAGAATCCTGGCGAGCCGGCGTACCACCTCGTTGGCGCTCGCATCGGAAATGGCCTGGCTCTGCACCGCCTGGTAAAACTGCTGCAGGGCCGCGTCCAACCCCTGCAAGGCCTCGCGGCTCGCGGCCAGACTGTAGGAGTCGCCCACGGCGCCCTGGCAGCGCTGCAGGGTTTCCGTGAATTCCTGCGTGATGGCACGCCAGTCGAATGGCAGGATGCGGGCGTTGGCAATTCCCACCACCAGCCCCAGGTAGACGCGTATGTCGCGCAGCATGACGTCGCGGTCGGCGATCTCCAGGGTGTCGTTTTCGGTGTGCCAGCCAATGTTGCCACCGCAGCCGCCCACTGCGTAGTAGCCCTTTTCTGCGGCCAGCGCCTGCGGCATCGTCGAGCTGAGCATCATCAGGCTGGAGATGCCGATGTTGTTGAAGGAGTAGTCACCCGCGCGGTGGGGTCGCTCGCCGTGGGAGGGCAGGCCGGCCACCTGCTCGATGGTGGCCTGCGCAAAGGCTTCGGTTTCCTTCATCCATGAGACATTGCGGTATTCGCTGGCCCAGCGGCAGCCAGGAGAATCGCAGTTGATCTGCGCCACGCAATGCGCGTCGAGGTCGGCGGCAAAATTATCGGCAAACCAGGTGCTGCCGGCATAGCGGCCGGTGGAGTGGCCGGGCCACCATGCAATTCGCACGCTGCGCTGCAGGTGCTGGCGCTGTTTCCAGAGCACTCGGGCGATCTCCAGCAGCGTGGCGTCACCGGTGGCGTTGTCGCCCACACCGACATCCCAGGAATCATAGTGCCCGTGCAGCAGCACGAAGTCAGCGCTGTCGGAAGTGCCCGGTATCGTCACCACCGGCAGCTTCTGCGCAAACCAGCCCTCCTCCAGATGGGTCACCAGCGTCACCGGTTGCGACTGCGCAGCCAGCGCGATCAGGCTCTGCCCGTCTGCATGGTTGACGGCGACGACCGGTATCCGGGGCTTGCGGTGCAGGTCATCGAGCTCAGGGGCGCCCCAGATCGTGGTGCATATACCCCAGTGCACATCACGCCCTGGGTTGATCGCAATCACCCCCACTGCCCCAGCCTGTTCGAACTCGCGCATCTTTTGCGGTGTGGCATAACCCTCGGACACCACGATCTTGCCGTCGACACGTTCACGCGTCGACGCGCTGCTGTCGAAATTGCGCTGGAACAGCGTGGAGATGGACTTGGAATACGCAGCCGGCACATACACCAGTTGCGCCTCCAGGCCCCCGGGCACATGGCGGGAAAACGCCGATGGTTTGGCGCGCAGCGAACCGCCCGGCGTGCGGACCTGGGCGTCGCCTGGAATGCTCAGGTAGAGATCGGCCATCAGCACGTCGACCGGCACGCCATGGCGTGCCAGACGCTCGACCAGGGCATCACACGAGGCGTTGACATCCTGCGGATGGCAGCGCGGCATGGTGGCGAACAGCTCGGTCAGCTCCCAGGGTGCCTGCAAGGACACCTCGTCGACGAAACGGTGCAGATCAGTGTGTGTCATGGCGTTTTGGGTGGGGATGGCGATCAGACCAGGTGGCAGGCTACTTTACGGCCCGAGCCCATGTCGCGCAACGCCGGCACCTCGCTGGCACAACGCGCCATCGCCTGCGGGCAGCGCTCGCGGAACCGGCAACCCGACGGCGGCTTGAGCGCGTCGGGAACACCGCCCAGTATCGGGATAGGTTCGTGCGACTGGTCCACCCGGGTGCTGGGAACGGCCCGGAGCAGCGCCTTGGTGTAGGGGTGCAAGGGTGCGCGCACGAGCTCCGCGGTAGGCGCCTCCTCGACGATGACGCCCAGGTACATGACGATGGCGCGTGAACACAGGTAACGCACCAGGGTCAGGTCGTGCGAGATGTACAGCGCCGTCAGCCCCATCTCCTCGCGCACCTGGCGCAGCACGTTGAGAATGCCGGCCCGCACACTCACGTCGAGCATGGAGACGGGTTCGTCCGCCACGATGAACTCGGGTTGCAGGATCAGCGCCCGTGCCAGCGCCACGCGCTGCAACTGGCCCCCGGACATTTCATGCGGGTAGGTCTGGTTCAGGTG
>JANNDB010000612.1:0-2559 GCA_031387285.1 Betaproteobacteria bacterium
GGTCGCAGTGAAGGTACCGGTCACCTTGCCCTTGATCACGTTGGCGCTGGTGGTGGCCGAGCCGCCGCCATTGGTCAACTCCGCCACCGTCATCGCCGGGAAGATGACCTCTCCGTCCACCGTGATGGCACCCAGTGTGGCCGGGAAACCGTTGGTCTGTCCGGCCGTGGTCGGTGCCGCATTGACGGTGAGGACGGCTTTTGTCGTGCCGTAATAGATCTCCACGTCGAAATGGCCGCCTTCCACCCCGCGGTCCACATTGGGCGAGGTAACGATCACATCCGGATTCTGGTTGAACAAGGTGTCATTGAGGGTGATGAGTTGCACCAGGATGGGCTGCGACAACACGCCTATCGCAATGAACTTGCCTACCGGAATGCCGTCGGTGGTCAGGATCGGGTCGCCCACAATCTTGCCCAGCGGGATCGTGTCGGTCCCGATGTACTTGATGCGGTCGGCATCATCGAGCTTGACGTTGCCGCTCAAGTCCAGGAAGGGCTGGTTGGTGCTCCCACCCGTGAGGTAATCCAGCTCCATCAGCCAGTTTTCGCCGCGCACGGTGGTTGAAGTCGCCGTGATCAGCGTCGTCTTGGTCGGGTTGGTGCTGGTGAAATAGAAACGCCCGTTCTCGATGAAGCTGCCCTCACCAAGCACCCGCTCGCCAGCGGGCAGGGCGACCTGCCAGCCGATATGATTTCCCGCCGCTCCCGGCAGCCAGGTTGGGGTGTTCGAAGTGGTTCGGCGCACCCGTATCGTGCCGGCTGGGGAGACATAGTCGCGCTCACTGAGGGTCTGGCTCAGCAGCGTGTCGTTGCCCACCGGCGCGCCGTCCCACACGCCATAGACGTAGTGCACCGTGCTGTCCGTGAGGTCGGCGTCGATCAGCGCCTTGCCGGTCCCGAACGTCACCATGTAGCCACCCTCGGGATGGATCGCCACCCCGGGGCTGGAAGTGATGGCCTGCGCTGGCGAGGTGGTCAGCAGCAATTTCACATGCTTGCTTGCCGGAGAAACCCCCACCACGTCGGTCGTGACGTCTGCCAGCGAGCCCGGAACTGTGAGGTCTCTCAGGTCAAACTTCCACATCGAGCCATTCAGGTCGCCCGCATAGGCCGCATCGACCAGCCCGTCGCGGTCGTTGTCGATTGCAACGGGAGTGGACAGACCGTTCGGGCTGAGGGCCGTGCCGGCCCCGGCCTTGAAGCGCTTGATCAATTGGCCGGTGTTGGCATTGATGACGAACAGGTAGGAGCCGAAGTCACCACCGTCGTTGTAGCCGTTGCCTACGATGACCACATCCGTGGTGGTGCCGCCGACATTGGCTTTGGCAATGGTCACCGTGCCGTAGGTATAGCCCAGGTTGGCATAGGCGCCGGCAGTGGCGGGCGCCGCGTAATTCACCGTCGTGGGGGTTACTTCCCACATCACCTTGCTGTTGACATTGGCCTCACTGGCCGCCCCCAGGCTGTTGATGTTGAGCGCAAACAAGCCCTTGCCACCAGCGCCCAATCCACCCACCAGGATGCGCTTGGTACCCGAAAGAATGGTGGCCGAATTGAGTTGGCCATCGACAAAATAGGTGTGTACGTAGGGATTGGCTGTGAGGGCCTGCATCTTCTGCAGGCCCATGGACGGGACATAGGCCCAGCGTTCCTTGCCGCCTTCCGACCCGGTACCCGCATTGATGGCGTGCACCATGCCGTCGTTGGCCCCGACGAATACCGTGGGATTGGTGTCATCGGCGATGAACAGCGGGCGTGAATGGATGATGTCGCCCACGACCGACACCCGTTGCCGGTAGACGGCGCTTGCGGCCGGGATTTCATTGCTGCGGTCACCCCGCAGATAGTTCACCATGTTGACGCCGCCCGGAAAATAGGCCTGCTGGGCCGCGGACAGGTTGGCCAGCCGGAAACCGACTGCCGTGCCATCGTCTTTCATGGTGCTGATATAGCGCCCGGTGTCAAAATTCTGGGCACTGATGAGCTCGCCGGCCTCCCCGGCCCACCAACTGGTGCTGGGCTGCAGATCGCCCGATGCACTGACCCGGTAGGCCAGCAACGTGCCACTCCAGAATTCCCGCTCATACTGGCCGCGAAACAGCACTTCCTTGTCGGACTTCAGGTTGAAACCGGTGATCTCGTCCTGTGCCACATAACCAATCGGCGCCAATGACGGATCAAAGGCCGTCAGAGCGACCGCCATGCGGATCGTCACTCCCACGGCGACCAGCAGGGCCAAAGCCACCAGCCAGACCGGCTTGATAAGCAGCTGTTTCATTCCCGTTCGCAGTGTTGTCATGGAGGACCTCCCGAAAAGCTCAGCAGTTCAAGACGCTGTAATAAGACTGGACAAACTTGGTCGCACCGCGCGCGCTCACGCCGCGTGCGGTGATCAGGTAGGTATTGACCTGGTTGCAGCCGGCGCTGCTGCGCCCGCCCACCACCTGGCTGGACCCCTGCAGGCGGTTGTTGAGCGACATCTGTTCGATGTAGTAGCGCTGCGAGGTGTTGCGGACCCCGGACACCGGATCGTTGACGCTGATGGAGTTGGCCGTCG
>JANNDB010000631.1:0-12312 GCA_031387285.1 Betaproteobacteria bacterium
GCATGCTGGTCGACAAGTCGGACCAGCATGCCCATCGCGGCGCTGAACTGGCCATTTCCATCGGGCAGGAAGTAGATGTCCTGCGCGTGTTGCTGTTCCTTCCAGGTCTCCATCACGAACGGATCGCTGACCGACAGGCAAACTATGCTGTCGACTCCGTTGACCTTGAACGTAGCTGCCAGCTCCTGGAAGCGCGGCAGATGCGTGCTGGAGCAGGTCGGTGTGAATGCGCCAGGCAGGGCGAACAACACGACCGTCTTGCCCTTGAACAAGCCATCGCTGGTCACTGTCTTCCATTGCCCTTCGATGCGGATCGGGAACGTGACATCGGGTACTTCGAGTCCTTCGCGTGAACTGGGCATGGTGCTTCCTGGTTGGGGAGTGCGTGTGCAAGCATGCAGGCTACCCGGCGCCGGCGCCACCGTCTGTTCGCCAGCGAACCCAGGGCGACAGTGTGTGCCTGCGCATCGCCCCTGCAACTTGATCCGTTCGATCAGCAGCAGCGCGGCCTGAGCCAGGGAACGAACGGCGCCCGGCCTGATTCGCAGCGGGTTGCGGCAAACCCTATCATCACTGCTCAGCCACCCATGGAGCGCGCGATGACGCCATACCGTGACCATTACTTCCCGAACACCGAAACCCTGGGAGAGCAGGAGATGCGCGTGATCGCGCTGGGAACCGGGCGACCGTTCCTGCGCCGCTCGCAGGTCAATGCCGGCTGGTTGATCGAACTCGGCAATGGCGACAAGTTCATGTTCGATTTCGGCTTCGGCACCCAGGTGAACTTCAGCGCGCTGGAGATACCCTACAACGCCCTGACCGCCATCTTTGCCACGCATCTGCATACCGACCATGTGGGCGACTTCATGCAGATCCGGCAGGGCGGCTGGTCCGGCGGCAGAATGCATCCGCTGCAGGTATACGGACCGTCCGGGCCGATCCCCGAATACGGGATGAAATGGTTTGTCGACCACCAGCGCCTTTCCTACCGCTGGGACGAGGACACGCGCCAGGGCCTGCTGCCGGCCATCGGTGCCGAGATCGACGTGCACGAGTTCGACTACTCCCGGACCCATGTGGTGTACGAGCGCAACGGCGTGACGATCACGAGTTTCCCGGCGGTCCATATCTATGACGGCCCGGTCAGCCTGCGCCTGGACTGGAACGGTCTGTCCTTCGTGTATTCCGGCGACACCACGCCGAGCTACTACTTCGTCGACAACGCGAAGAACGCCGACCTCGTGGTGCACGAGACCTTCGACCGCGTGGAGACCATGATGGAGAAGGCCGGTTACGACGAGCGGGCCGCGGTGGGCATCTGCACCATCGCCCACTCCGATCCGGCAGAAGCCGGAAAGGTGTTCGAGCTGATCGCGCCCCGGCTGGCCGTGGGCTACCACTTCTACAACGACCTGGATACACAGCCGGCCCATCTGGAGGCGGTGCGCAAGCACTACAAGGGTCCGCTGGTGTTCGCCAAGGACTTCATGACCTTCAATGTCACGAAGGAGCAGATCGTCACGCGCATGGCGGTGACCAGCCCGGATACCTGGCCCAACAAGCGCGACCACGACGAGGGCCTGCGCAAGGCCAAGCGCAACGCGCGCATGCAGATGTCACCGTGGCTGGCCGAGCGTCAGATCTTCCCCAAGAAGATGTGACAGCTGCGGGCGCGCGGTGCGGGGGCATACGATGGCGGCGTTCTGCCCGTCCAACTGCGACCTCTTGTATGCCCTATCGGCACTGCGCTCCACACGGGTCGTTCGCGGTTTTCCAGAACGGCCCGCCGTAAGATCGAAGTGCACCTGAAAGAGAGCACCATGCAATTCCACCTGAATGGATTCAAGGCGGGCGACCCGCATCTGGCCGAGCCGGCTCGCGACGTCGATGACAAGCCGCGCACCGGAGCGCTCCCGGCCCAGGTGGACGTGCTGATTGTCGGCTGCGGGCCTGCTGGCCTGACCCTCGCCGCGCAGTTGGCCGCCTTCCCCGACATCAGCACCTGCATCGTGGACCAGAAGGAAGGCCCGCTGCAGCTGGGTCAGGCCGATGGCATTGCATGCCGCACCATGGAGATGTTCGAGGCCTTCAACTTCAGCGAGCGCGTGCTGAAGGAAGCCTGCTGGGTCAACGAGGTGACGTTCTGGAAGCCTGATGAGAACGCGCCCCAAAACATCGTCCGCCACGGGCGCGTGCAGGATACCGAAGACGGACTTTCCGAGTTTCCCCACGTCATCCTGAACCAGGCAAGGGTGCATGATTTCTACCTGGATGTGATGCGCCAGTCCGCCAGCCGGCTGGAGCCGCACTATGCGCGCGAGCTGGTCGATGTGACCGTGGCCCCCGGCCCGGCGCCCTACCCGGTCACCGCCCGGCTGCGCCGCACCGATGCGACCCACGCCGGCGCAATCGAAACGGTGCGGGCACACTATGTGGTGGGCTGCGACGGCGCTCGCAGCAGGGTGCGCAAATCCATGGGCCGCAGCCTGGCGGGTGATTCAGCCAACCAGGCCTGGGGCGTCATGGATGTGCTGGCCGTGACCAGCTTTCCGGACATTCGCCACAAGGTCGTGATCCAGTCCGCCAGCGAGGGCAGCGTGATCCTGATACCGCGCGAAGGCGGTTACCTGGCACGCTTTTATGTGGAAATGGACAAGCTCGGCGAAGACGAGCGCGTGGCCGGACGCAAGATCAGCCTGGAGCAGCTTGTTGCGAAGGCGCAGCGCATCCTGCACCCGTTCACACTGGAGGTGAAAGAGGTGCCATGGTGGTCGGTCTACGAGATCGGCCAGCGCATCTGTGACCAATACGACGATGTGGCCGGGCGGGACACCGGCGGGCGACTGCCCAGCGTTTTCATCGCCGGCGACGCCTGCCATACCCACAGCCCCAAGGCGGGCCAGGGCATGAATTTCTCCATGCAGGATACGTTCAACCTGGGCTGGAAGCTGGCCTCCGTGCTGCGCGGGCAATGCATCCCCGCCCTGCTCCACACATATTCGCAGGAGCGCCAGGTGGTGGCGCAGGAGCTGATCGACTTCGACCGCGAATGGGCCGGCCTGCTGAGCGAGAAGCCCAGGCAGGCAGGCGCGGGCGGCGCGTCCGAAGGCGTGGACCCGAAGGAGTTCCAGAAATATTTTGAACGCCATGCCACCTTCACGGCCGGCATGGGCACCCACTACCGGGCATCCATCATCTGTGGGCAGGCGCACCATCAACACCTTGCCACGGGTTTTGTGATCGGAACGCGCTTTCACTCTGCGCCCGTGGTGCGCGCCACGGACGCGCGGCCGCTGCAACTCGGCCACGCCGGCAAGGCCGATGGGCGCTGGCGCCTGTACGCCTTCGCCGGTACAAGTGGCCTGGCCGATTCCAGTTCGGGCCTGCCGTCTTTGTGCCAGTTCCTGGAGACGTCGCGGGAGTCGCCGGTTCTGCGCTACACCCGCCCGGGCCAGGACATCGACGCGGTGTTCGATCTGCGCGCCGTCCTCCAGCAGGCGCACGACACGCTGGCCATCGGGAACCTTCCGCGCCTTTTGTTGCCGCCAAAGGGCCGCTACGGACTGCGCGACCATGAAAAGGTATTCAGCCCGGACCTGAAGAACGGCCCGGACATTTTTGCTCTGCGTGGCATCAGCCGGCAACAGGGCTGCCTGGTCGTGGTGCGCCCGGACCAGTACATCGCCCATGTGCTGCCGCTGGAGGCGCACCAGGAGCTGGCGGACTTCTTTGCGGCATTCATGCTGGCCCAGGCCTGAAGGCGGGCACGGCCAACGGATCGCTCGGCCGCCCGCCGGCCTTCCTGGAGCCGCTCGTAAACATGGTGCTTATAGCTATCGATGCCATTTGAACAATTGAGTTGCTCTATCGATAGCCTGGTCCTAGACTTGCCTCCATCGTCATCCACGACAACCCACAAGCAAAGGAGAGAGCCATGTCCAACGACGCAAAATGCCCTTTTTCGGGCGCCGCCCGCACCCGGGCCGTAACCGGAGCGCCGGCCAATACCAGCTGGTGGCCGAACCAGCTCAACCTGGGCATCCTGCACCAGCATTCCGCCAAGTCTGACCCGATGGGAGCGGACTTTGACTACGCGACGGCGTTCCAGAGTCTGGACCTGAACGCCGTCGTCCAGGACTTGCATGCGCTCATGACCGACTCCCAGGAGTGGTGGCCGGCGGACTACGGCCACTACGGACCCTTCTTCATCCGCATGGCCTGGCATGCCGCAGGCACCTATCGCATCGCTGATGGGCGCGGCGGCGCCGGCAGCGGCGCGCAACGCTTTGCACCTTTGAACAGTTGGCCGGACAACGGCAATCTGGACAAGGCACGCCGCCTGTTGTGGCCCATCAAGCAGAAATATGGCAACAAGATCTCCTGGGCCGACCTGATCGTGCTGACAGGCAACGTGGCGCTGGACTCCATGGGGTTCAAGACCTTTGGCTTCGGCGGTGGCCGTGCAGACATATGGGAGCCGGAAGAAGACACGTTCTGGGGGCCCGAGCGCAAGTGGCTGGGCGACGAGCGGTACCAGGGTGATCGCCAGCTCGACAACCCGCTGGCTGCCGTGCAAATGGGCCTCATATATGTCAACCCGGAAGGACCGAACGGCAATCCGGACCCGCTGGGTTCGGCACGCGACATCCGCGAAACCTTTGCCCGAATGGCAATGGACGACGAGGAGACGGTCGCGCTGACCGCCGGCGGCCATACGTTCGGCAAGACCCACGGCGCCGCCGATCCTGGGAAATACGTGGGTCCCGAGCCAGAGGCAGCGGGCATTGAAGAGCAGGGACTGGGCTGGAAGAACAGCTTCGGCAGCGGCAAAGGTGTACACGCCATCACCAGCGGCCTTGAAGGGGCCTGGACGCCCAATCCGATCCAGTGGGACAACGGGTATTTCGAAACCCTGTTCGGCTACGAATGGGAGCTCACCCGCAGCCCTGCGGGCGCACAGCAGTGGAAGCCTCGGGGCACGGATGGCGCCGGCACCGTGCCCGACGCGCATGACCCTTCGCGACGCCACGCACCCATGATGTCGACCGCCGACATGGCGATGCGCATGGACCCGGCCTACGAAAAAATCTCACGCCGCTTCATGGCCAACCCGAAAGAGTTTGCCGATGCGTTTGCGCGCGCCTGGTTCAAGCTGACCCACCGCGACATGGGCCCGCGGGCGCGTTACCTCGGCCCGCTCGTGCCCGGTGAAGTGCTGATATGGCAGGACCCGATTCCGGCGGTGGACCACCCGCTGGTTGACGCACACGACGTGGCGGGCCTTAAGCGCAAGCTGCTCGCGTCCGGTCTGTCCATCGCGCAGTTGGTGAAGACGGCATGGGCATCCGCGGCGACTTACCGCGGCAGCGACAAACGGGGTGGCGCCAACGGCGCACGCATCCGCCTCGCGCCGCAGAAGGACTGGGAGGTCAACGAACCGGCCGAACTGGCCAAGGTACTGGCCCGGCTGGAAGCCTTGCAGAAAGCGTTCAACGCAGCACAGTCCAGCGGCAAGAAGATTTCACTGGCTGACCTGATTGTGCTGGGCGGGTGCGCTGCCCTGGAAGCGGCCGCGCAGAAGGCCGGTGTCGCCGTGGACATTCCATTTGCACCCGGACGCATGGATGCCTCGCAGGCGCAGACCGACGCCCATTCCTTCGAGGCGCTGGAACCCGTCGCCGATGCCTTTCGCAATTACGTGCGCCAGGGGCTGGAGGCATCCACGGCCGAGCAGATGGTGGACAGGGCGCAGTTGATGACGTTGACGGCACCGGAGATGACGGTACTGATCGGTGGCATGCGCGCGCTCGATGCGAACACGGCAAATACGGCACACGGCGTGTTCACGCACAGGGCGGGAACCCTGAGCAACGACTTCCTCGTGAACCTGCTGGACATGGGCACGCAATGGCAGAAGTCCACCTCGGCTCCGGGGGTGCTGGAGGGAGTTGACCGCAAGACGGGCGCGCGCAAGTGGACTGCCACGGTGGCGGACCTCGTGTTCGGCTCGAACGCGCAACTGCGTGCCCTCGCCGAGGTGTACGCCTCCAGCGACGCGCAAGGCAAGTTCGTGCACGACTTTGTCGCGGCCTGGAACAAGGTGATGAACCTGGATCGCTTCGACCTGCGGTAACACCGCTTGGCCATGGCCCGGCGCAATAATGGCCGGGATGAGACGCCATATTGCGCCGGGAGCCTTCACATGTGCGCTCGCCCTCATGCTGGCCGGCTGCTGCACCCTGCAGCCGTTGCCGGCCGACGGCCTGTACGCCGGGGAGTTGTGCACGGCCGTGGTGGCGGGCCCGCTCAACTGTGGCGCGGCGGACGTATTCCTTTCAAAAGGCCGCGCCAAGGTACGCGTGAGCGACTTCACCTATGACCTTGCTCTGGAAGAAGG
Source organism: Betaproteobacteria bacterium (assembly GCA_031387285.1). Classification (GTDB taxonomy): domain Bacteria; phylum Pseudomonadota; class Gammaproteobacteria; order Burkholderiales; family Burkholderiaceae_C; genus CAISIP01. Next base: position 6,398 of record JANNDB010000631.1, read on the forward strand.
GCAGGTCGAGGTCATGCTGGTGCACGGCCGCACGCTGGTCGATGTGTGGAGCGCCAGTTATTCCTGGGACTACCATTACCTGCGTTTCATCGACCTGGAACGGCGCACGTTCTACCGCTTACGCTTCGCCAACCCGCCAGCGCCCCGCGACCAGGGGCGCCGGGGAGACTGAAGCGATACGCGGCCTGCGACCGCTTGTCTAGACAATCCCGCTGCGGCCGCGCTACACTGGCTGCTCGCAAGATCACCTATCTATGTCGCAATTCCTGAGAAATGCCTGGTACGTCGCCGCCTTGTCGCCGGCCGTCGGGCGCAGCCTGCAGCCAATCAAGGTTCTGGGCGAGTCCATCGTTCTGTACCGCACGCAGGACAACACGCCGGTGGCGCTCGAAGACGCCTGCCCGCACCGCAAACTGCCACTTTCCATGGGGCGACTCAAGGGTGACGCCGTGGAATGCGGCTACCACGGACTGACCTTTGACTGCAAGGGCACCTGTATCGATGCCGCCACGCAGCAGCGGATTCCGCCGTTTGCCAAGGTACGCAGCTACCCCGTGCGGGACCGGTACGGCCTGTTATGGATCTGGATGGGCGAAACCGGCGCCGGACCGCTTCCCGACATCACCACCATCGAGAACTTCGACAACCCGGCCTGGCACATCACTGCGGGTGACCGCCTGCAGTGTGCCTGCAACTACCTCTGGCTGGTCGACAACCTGCTCGACCCGTCCCATGTGGCGTGGGTGCACCGCACCTCGTTTGCCGGGGCCGGCACCGATGCAACGCCCTTGCAGGTCAGCGCAAACGCCGAGCGTGTCATCTGCAGCCGCTGGATGCTCGACCAGCCGCCACCGCCGTTCTACGCTCCGCTGGTCAAGTTCCAGGGCAATGCGGACCGCCTGCAGCACTACGAAGTGCGTTACCCGTCGCTGGCTGTCAACATGGGCATCTACACGCCTGCGGGCAAGGGTGGCCCGGGCATGGTGGACGACGCCCAGACCTACCGGATGGTGTCCTACCATTTCCTGACCCCGGTAGACGAGGACAACACGCTGTACTACTGGCTCCAGCACCGCAACACCGATCCGCACGATGACAGCATCACGCAGCGCGTCGCCGCTGGCGCCAAGGCGGCGTTCGAGGAAGACCGCATCATTCTGGAAGCCGTCCACCGCGGCATGAAGAATCGTTCGACCCAGACCACCGGGCTGCTGCTCGACGCAGCAGCCAACCGGTTCCGCACGGGGCTCGACGCGCTGATCGCCAGCGAGCAGGCGGCTCAGGTGGCCTCAGGCTCCTTGTAATAGCCCACGACGTCGCCTTCGGTGGTGACACCCAGGCCGTTGAGCAGGCGGTTCGAATAATTGAAGTAGGCGACGACCTGGTTCACCTCCAGTATCTCGCCGTCTTCGCAACCGGCTGCCTTCATCGCATCCCAGTCGGTGCGCGCCATCGCCCCCACCTGGGCCGTCAATTTGCGCGCGTAGTTGAGGAAGGCGAGCTCCTTGCCGCTGAAGGCGCGCTCGGGCTGCGCAGCCTCGAGGGCTGCGCGCACCTGCTGCGCGCGCTCCGGGTCCTGCATCAGGCGGCGGGCATTGGCCCAGTGGTGCGTGAGGCTGTAATCACAGCGGTTGGTCATGCTCACATAGGAGGCCACCACCTCCAGGAACCAGAACGGCAGCGTGTTGTCCGGGTTGTGCAACACGCTGCGGTACAACACCAGATGGCCCTGCATGCTGTGCGGACGCAGGCTGTGCGCGCGCATCACGTTGTCGACGGTACCGCTGGGCGTAAGCGCCAGCTTGTACATCTCCTCCAGTTTGCCGGAGGCGTCCTCCAGCGCAATCATGTGGATCCAGGCTGCACTCATCAGGTCTCCTTCAGTATGGAACGCCGGTCAACCGGCGTACGGGCAAAAATGCTGCGCACCATGGGCTCAAAGGTGGCCAGGGGTTCGCAGGGGTAATCCGGATCACAGGCCGCCTGGTCGTAACGCGCCACGAACTCCGCCGTCCATTCAAAGTGCGGACTGCTGCGCCAGCGCTCGCGCTCATGCGGGTTCCCCCCCGGAAAGTGCGGAGCGTGCAGGTTCTGGAAGGTGGCGTGGTGGCGCAGCATCCAGTGGTTGCGCTCCGAAACATAGGCGCCCAGCAGCGTCGCCGCAAAGTCGCCATGCTGCAGCGGGCAGGCAATGAACCCGACGTCGTGCAGCAAGGCAACCACCACGTCCTCCTGCGACAGTCCGTCGCGCAACACCATGGTTGCCGACTGCAGGCAATGGCGGTAGTTGTTGACCATATAGCCAAAGGTCGGGTCGTTCTCGCTGGCACTCAGCAGGCGCAATGCCTGATCTGCCTGCTGCTGCGCCAGATACGCTGCGCGCTGGACTTCAAGCTGGCGCCAGTCCTCCGCGGAAAAATCCTCGAGCGAAATTTTTTCGAGATAGGTCCATTGCGGATCGGCCAGCGGGCTGTAGGTGGGCGGGGAGTTCATGGGTGGTTGAACGGTGTTGAGGAATTGGGGAGTTGTAGCGTGGCATCAAGCCGCCAGCCAGGCGGCGGTGGCGCTGCGCCATGGGGCAAGCGCCCGCTCCACACCCGGGTGCTGTGCGGCGGCGTCCAGCCAGGACTGCAAGGGCGCGGGCAGTGCCAGCGGCTGACCACAGGCCTCCAGCAAGGCCACGGCGAGCGGCAGGGTGACCAGAGGTCCGCAGTCGGCCAGGCTGATGTGGGGCGTCAGCAGGTAGGGCTGCGGACGCGCCCACAAAGCGAGTTGCGCCATGCGGGTCTCGATCCGTGTGCGAATTTCGCCTACCGCGTCCGGCTGGCGCTGCGCCGCTTTGGCATGCCCGAACAGGGCGCGCACGGGCGGCTCCAGATACAGGTCGTGAAAGCGGCAGAGGAAACGCACATCGGCACGTTGTTGCGCATCAGCCGGCAGCATGGCCGGTGCGGGATGCACCTGCTCCAGGTATTCGTTGATGGCTTCCGACTCGGACAACACCCAGTCGCCCACCTGGATTGCAGGCAAGGTACCCATGGGAACGATGGCGCGGTATTGCGCAGAGCGGTAACCGCCAGGCGGCTCGCGCTCCTCATGGTCGATGTTCTTCACGCACAACACGATGCGTACCTTGGCGCTGTAGCTCGACAGCGGTGTGGCATGGAAGATCACAAGGCCTCCTGCGCCAGGAAACTGGCGTAGTCGCGCGCCGCGGCGCTGCCGGCTGCGGCCAGCAGTGCCGCGCCATGCTCGGGACGAGCCAGGCCGGAGTGCGAACCGACGCGGCCGTCCGGGAACTGCTTCCGGTGTGATGCTGCGTCGTCGTGGTTGTCGCCACCATGGAACTTGATGAACCCGGGCGACAGCACAGGCGGAGCAGCCAGGTCATCGGCATGGCGCAAGGCCGGGAACAGATGCTGGGTAATGGCAATCTCCGACGGAGTGGCATGCATACCCTCGCCGGCGCCGTAGAGTTCCTGGCGCAGGGCATTGACCTCGGCCAGATCCCACCAGCTGCGCACGCGGAACCGGATGGGTGTGGCGCCCTGCGCAGCAAGACTGCGGTCCGCATGCAGTTCTTGAATGGCGCACCAGGCCGGCGCCAGGTTGCCGCCATGGCCGTTGAGGAAGTAGAAATGGCGAAAGCCGCTGCGTGCGAGCGACTGCACATAATCGATGATGACCTGGATCAGCGTCGTGGGCCGCAGACACACGGTGCCGGGAAAGCCCAGGTTGAACTGCGCGGGTCCGAGCGCCAGGGTCGGGCCTACCAGCGCACCCGAGATCTCCCCCATGGCGTGCGCAACGGCCTGGGCGGTAAAACTATCCGTTCCGATCAGGCCGGTCGGGCCGTGTTGCTCGGTCGAGCCGAGCGGAATGACCACCCCGCGCGAGCGCTGCAGATAGGCTTCGACTTCCGGCCAGGTGGCGTTGTGCAGGACCATCGCGTTATTGTGCACGCGCCATCCGGCGTTCGAGCAGCCGCACCAGCCACGATACAAAAATGATCAGCACGAGGTACTCGGCCACCAGCAAGGTGTATATCTCCAGCGGACGGTACTCGTTGACATTGAGTTCGTTGGAGCGGCGCGTCAATTCAGGCAGGCCGATGACCGATACCAGTGAGGACATCTTGAGGACATAGATGAACTGGTTGCCCAAGGCGGGCAGGATGACCTTGATGGCCTGCGGCATCACCACCAGGCGCATCTGCAGCGCCCAGGACAGACCAATCGACTTGGCGGCTTCGATCTGCCCCTTGGGAACCGACTGGATGCCTGCGCGGAAAACCTCGGCTTCAAAGGCGCTGTCGCTCAGGGCCAGCGACAACACTCCGGTGGCGAACACCCCGAGCTGCAGACCTACGACTACCGGAAGCCCGTAGAAAACCCACAACAACAGCACCAGCAGCGGGATCGAGCGGAACAGCTCCACGTAGCCGCGGTTGAAGTGATTGAACAGCCGGACCTTGGAAAGGCCGGCCAGGGCCACAAAGGAACCAAGCACCACGGACAGCGCGATCGCACACAGCGACACGGCCACCGTGGCCTGCAGGCCGCCGATCAGGAACTGCAGATTGGAGAGCCCCTTGTCCTGGAACGGGTTGAAGATGTACCAGCCCCAGGTGTGGCCAGAACCTCCGGACGCCCCCGCCGCGCAACCCGTCACGCAAGCCGCCGCGAGCAGCGGCGCGATGATGCGCACTACTTCTTGGAGGCGGAGAGCCACTTGGTCTCCAGCGCGGCAAAGAACCCTTCGGCCTCCTTGAGGGAGATCCAGTTGTTGATGTAGGTCAGCCAGACTTCGTCACCCTGGGGCAACGGATAGGCGAACGGACGCTTGTTGCGCATCTCCGAACTCGCGCCGACCAGTTGCAGGTCAGGATAGGTCTTCATCAACGTACCGGCTTCCACGTTGCTGGTGATGGTCACCTGCGCGCGGCCCGCCAGGACCTCCTGGTAGCCGTTGGCCGGCTTTTCCACGGCGCGGATCTTGGCTTTCGGGAAGTGGGCACGCGCCTGTTGCTCGAACACGGTGCCCAGCAGTACTGCGACCGTCACGTTGGGGTTGTTGATGCTCTCCCAGTTCGGGAACTTGCCCGCGCCCTTCTTGCTGACCAGCGGCACCGTGCCGGCAAAGATGTAGGGGTTGGAAAACGCGACCGTCTTGGCGCGCGCCATGCTCAGCGATGCGCCGGAGAAGATGTCATAACGGTCGGACACGATGCCGTTGACCAGGGTCGCCCATTCGGCCGGCACGAACTCGATCTTGACGCCCATGTCGGTCGCCAGCTGGTTCATCGCCTCGACGTCGAACCCGGTCAAGGTGTTGGTGGCGGTGTCCTTGATCGACATGGGATTGAAATCGCCTGTCGTTCCTACACGCAAGGTTCCGCGCTCCAGCACCTGCACCAGCTTGGACTTGTTCTGCGCCATACCGTGCAGGGGGGCGAGCAGGAGGGCTGCAGCAGCCAGCCCGAGGAAAAACGAGGCAAGACGTTTCATGGTGAAGCTTTCTTGGTTGGAATGGATGGGGTGCGGACGGAACGCCTCCATTGTCTAGACAAGCCCGCGAGATTGTCAAGGATTCACCGTGGTGCATGGGGCGGCCCGCGCCGCGCCGAATGGGCCACTTTGGTGCAGCCTGATCCCGCGCGCGCAGGCACCCGGTCCGGACCGGTTATCGGCTGGCCCATCCAACTGGAGTTGATCCACATCAACTGAAAACCCGCCTGACCCGCTAAATTTCCCTGAAGCCGTTTGCGACCTTCCCGGTGACGCTGGCTATCGCGCCTATCAGAGGAACTGCCATGTCCAAGCTCCAGCAATACCCTCTCGCCACATTCATGCTGACCCTGATGTGCGCCACCGCCGTGCTGGTGGCCGCAGGGCTGGCCGACAGCCCGAACCGCG
>JANNDB010000638.1:0-1736 GCA_031387285.1 Betaproteobacteria bacterium
GGCCGGCCAGGTCCATCTTGTCCAGCATGCCCAGCGCCATCAAGGCGGCGATTCCCTGGCCGTTGGGCGGTATCTCATGCAGCGTGTACCCGGCGTAGTCCTTCTGTATGGGCGTCACCCATTCGGGTTGGTAGCCGGCCAGATCGGCCTCGGTCATGCTGCCGCCGTGGGCCGCGCTGTGCGTCGCCATGCGCTGGGCCAACTCGCCCCGGTAGAAGGATTCACCCTTGCTCTCGGCAATCTTGCGCAGCGTGGCGCCAGCCGCAGCGAGGACAAAGCGCTCACCAGGAAGCGGCGCCCGCCCGCGTGGCAAGAAGGCTTCGGCGTAGCCCGGCTGGTCTTGCAGCAGGGGCACGGCACGGCCCCACTTGTCGGCCACGATGCGTCCTACGCCGTGCCCGCGCTCCGCGATCTCGATCGCTGGTTCCAGGAGATCGGCGAACGGCAGCTTGCCAAAACGCTGCGACAGGGCCACCAAGCCGGCGATGGCGCCTGGCGTCGTGACGCTGTCCCAGCCGCGCAGGGGCATCTTGCCGCCATGGCGGCGCTGGAAATAGTCCAGGCTCCAGGCCGCGGGCGCGACACCGGAGGAATTGAGGCCGTGCAACTGCTGGCCGTCCCACAGGATGGCGAAGTTGTCGCTGCCCAGCCCGTTGGACACCGGCTCGACGATGGTCATGGCAGCGGCGGTGGCAATTGCGGCGTCTACCGCATTGCCGCCTTTTTGCAGCATGCGCAGGCCGGCCTGGGCCGCCAGCGGCTGGGAGGTGGACACGACGTTGCGCGCGAACACCGGGCTGCGCACCGTGGGGTAGGGGTTGTTCCAGTTGAATTGCATGGGGAATGGTGCCGCGGCGCGGGAGTGAAAAGATGGTTGCCAAGAGGGGCTGGTCAGCGCTGGCGCGGATCGAGCGCGTCACGCAGTCCGTCACCCAGCAGGTTGAACGACAGCACCAGCAGAAAAATCGACGCGCCCGGCCAGATCGCCATCCAGGGTGCGTTGTCGATGTAGTTCTTGGCGGTGTTGAGCATGCTGCCCCAGCTCGGCGCGGGTGGCTGCTGGCCCAGGCCCAGGAAGGACAGGCTGGCCTCGGCGATGACGGCGGCGGCGACGGCCAGCGTGGCCTGCACGATCAGCGGAGCGAGGATATTGGGCATCACATGGCGCAACGCGATGCGCAAGGGCGAGTTGCCGACGGCGCGCGCCGCTTCCACGTAGTCTTCCACCTTGACGTTGATGACCTGGGCGCGCGTCAGGCGCACGAAGATCGGCGTGGCTGAAACCCCGATGGCGATCATCGCGTTGGTCAGGCTCGGGCCGAGGAATGCGGCCAGCGCGATGGCCAGGATCAGGAACGGACAGGCCAGGAAGGCGTCGGTGATGCGCGAAATGAGGCCGTCGACAAAACCGCCCAGAAACCCCGCGGCCAGCCCGATCGGAACACCGAGCATGAGCGAGATGGAGACACTGATCACGCCCGCCAGCAAGGAAGCGCGGGTGCCCCAGATCACGCGCGACAACACATCGCGGCCGATTTCGTCGGTGCCCAGCCAATGCTCGGCGCTCGGTGCCTTGCGGATCGCGCTCCAGCTCGTCGCCACCGGATCGAGCGGCGCGATCCATTGCGCAAACAGCGCCAGCACCACGAACATCAGCACCACCGCCAGCCCGAGCATTGCGCCACGGCGCCGGCGCAGGCGCCGCCAGGCGCGCAGCCAGGGGCCGGACTGCGCCA
>JANNDB010000729.1:0-11910 GCA_031387285.1 Betaproteobacteria bacterium
TCATGCTGAGTTCGCGCAAGGCGCAGGACCTGGAACAGGCGGTCGCCGAGCTCCAGGCGGCAGGCATCGACGCACGCTGGTGTGCGGCGGATTGCGCCAAGGAGGAAGACATCCGCCGCCTTGCCGACGAAACCCTGCAGCGCATGGGCCGCATCGACATCCTGGTCAACAATGCCGGCGCTTCCTGGGGCGCACCCGCGGAAGACTATCCGGTGGCCGCCTGGGACAAGGTGATGAACCTCAACATCCGCGGTTACTTCCTGCTCAGCCAGGAGGTGGACCGGCGCTGGATGATCGGCAATGGCGGCGGGCGCATCGTCAATATCGCATCCATCACCGGCCTCGGTGGCAACCCGGCCGGCATGAACATGATTGCCTACAACACCTCCAAGGGCGCGGTCATCAACTTCACGCGTGCACTTGCGGCCGAGTGGGGCAGGTACCACATCAACGTGAACGCAATCTGCCCCGGCTTCTTCCCCACGAAGCTTACTGCCGGCACGCTCGACGCCATCGGCGAGACTCTGGCCTCCCATGCCCCTTTGCAACGCCTGGGCGACGCGGAGGACCTCAAAGGCATCACCCTGCTGTATGCCTCGGACGCGGGCAAACACATCACCGGCCAGTTGCTGGCGGTGGACGGCGGTGTATCCATCGTGACGGGCGGCTAGCCATGCGGCAGGTTGCGGACGCACCGGAGCCCCTGGGCTGGGGTGTGGAGGTCCCGTTCATTCAGCATCTCGGTTTCGAGTTGCGCCAATGGGATGCGGGTGGCTCCGAGATCGGCTACGAGGCCCGCGCGGAACATCTCAATTCGTTGGGCGTCACCCATGGCGGCGCCTGCATGACGCTGCTCGACGTGTGCATGGCGCGCGCCGCCCGTGGTCAGAACAAGGACATGAGCATCGTCACGGTCGAGATGAAGACCACCTTCATGCGCCCGGCCATTGGCAAGCTCACGGGCCGTGGAAAGCTGCTGCATCGCACTGAATCGATGGCCTTCACCGAGGCCAGCATTCTGGATTCACATGGGCGGCTGTGCGCACACGCCACCGGCACGTTCCGCTACGTGCGCAGATCTGCGGCCGGCAACGGGCCTGGGCGCTCGGACACATGACGCGTGCGGCACCCTGTGCAGGCAGCTCGTGCGGCTGGCCAGCTATCGCAACACCCACCCTGCAGGAGGCAGCATGCAAGCGATGATTCTTCACCATTACCCCATGTCGCCGTTTGCGGAGAAGATTCGCCGCATCCTGGCCTGGAAGAAGCTGGCCTGGAGTTCGGTCATCATTCCTTCCATCATGCCCAAACCCGACGTGGTGGCATTGACCGGTGGATACCGCAAGACCCCCATACTGCAGGTGGGTGCCGATATCTATTGCGACACGGCGCTGATTTGCGATGTGCTGGAACATGCCCAGCCGCAGCCACCCTTGTATCCCCAGCACGCCAAGGGCCTGGCGCGCACCGTCGCGCAATGGGCGGACACGACGCTGTTCTGGACCGCCATGGCCCACAACTTCCATCCGGCCGGTGCGGCCCAGCTTTTTCCGGGCGCATCGGCAGATACGCTGAAGGCATTTGCCGATGACCGCGCGAAGATGCGCCTGGGTGCTCCGCGCATGCGCCCGGCTGACGCCACGCCGGCCTACCGTTCCTACCTGCGCCGCATCGCCAGCATGCTCGAGGGCCAGGACTACCTGCTTGGCGCGCAACCCAGCGCGGCCGACTTTGCGACCTACCACGCCTTGTGGTTCACGCGCGTCCAGACGCCGGCCGTGGCGGGCGTGCTGGATGCCACACCATCGGTGTTGCGCTGGATGGACCGCATCGCCGGCATGCCGGACGCGCCGTCGCACACCATCAGTTCCGCGCAGGCGCTGGAGGAAGCACGTGCCGCAACGCCAGTCGTGACCGGAACCGAAGTTTTCCAGGACGAACATGGCCTGCCACTCGGTAGCCTGGTCAGTATTGCCGCGGAGAGTTTCGGGCCGGAACCGAGCGAGGGTGAACTGGTGGCCGCGACGCGCCTGCACTACACGATACGGCGCACCGATCCGCGCGCCGGCACGGTGCACGTGCACCTGCCACGTGTCGGCTATTCCCTGCGGGCGGTCAAGAGCCCATGACGGTCGCGGCTGCGTGGGCGAGGGCACTCCCTGGATCGAAGACGGCCTTCCCGTTGCGGGAAGGTACATCAAGACTTGACGATTGGAGACGGCATGTTGCGTGATTTCAGGAACAAGACGGCGGTGCTGACCGGTGCCGGCTCCGGATTCGGACTGGAGTGCGCGCGTATCGGCGCGCGTCTTGGCATGAATCTGGTGCTGGTCGACGTGCAGCAGGACGCGCTGGACCGTGCCGCTGCCGAACTGCAGGCAGCTGGTGCCGCGGTGCTGGCGCGCCGTGTCGACGTATCCAGTGCCTCGGAGATGGAGGCGCTGGGCGCAGCCGTAGCCGAGCGCTTCGGCGCGCCGCATCTGGTCTTCAACAACGCAGGCGTGGGCGCCGGCGGGCTGGTCTGGGAGACCAGCGTGAAGGACTGGGAGTGGGTGCTGGGTGTCAACCTGATGGGGGTGGCGCACGGACTACGCGTTTTCACACCGATGATGCTGCGCGCCGCCCAGGCCGACCCGGACTACCGTGGCCACATCGTGAACACGGCCAGCATGGCCGGTCTGCTCAATCCGCCCAACATGGGTGTCTACAACGTCAGCAAGCACGCCGTGGTCAGCATGACCGAGACGCTCTACCAGGATCTCTCGCTGGTCACCGACCAGATCAGCGCGAGTGTGTTGTGCCCATTTTTTGTGCCCACCGGCATCACCGAGAGCCAGCGCAACCGCCCCGCCGAATTGCAGGACGCCGACGCGCGGCCGACGCGCAGCCAATTGATCGGGCGCGCAATGAGCAGCAAGGCGGTCGGCTCGGGCAAGGTGTCGGCCGCCGATGTCGCGCAAAAGGTGTTCGATGCGGTTGCGGCGAACACCTTCTATATCTATAGCCATCCCAAGGCCATCCGGTCGGTGCAGACCCGCATGGAAGACGTGCTGCAGTCGCGCAACCCGACCGACCCTTTCGCCGACAAGCCGGAAATCGGCGCGCAACTGAAACAGGCGCTGCGGGCTATCGATTAGGAGGCCGTCCCCTGGAAGTTGGCCATGGCGCGCACGTGATCACGTAGCCATCGCTGTACCGGGTCGGCATGCTGGCGCAGGTGCCACGTCTGGCACACCTCGACCCCGGCTGTCTCTACCGGCAAGTCAAACAGTCGCAGGCGGTGCTGCGCCATGGCCCAGCGTGCAAACGGTTCAGGCACGGTGGCGATGCAGTCGGACGCGGCAGCCATGACCAGTGCGGCCTGAAAGCCTGGCGCTACAACGGTGACGCGCCGGCTCAAGCCGCGTTCCGCCAAAGCGGCATCGATGCGGCCGGGGGTGTCGCCACGGCGCGATGCCGAAATGTGCGGCCACGCTGCAAGCTCTGCGGCGCTGACCGCGGCGGACCCGTGCTCGCGCAGCAACGGGTGTCCCTCCCGCACCACGCCTACAAATGCCGCCTTGAACAACAACTCGTGGCGCAGTTCCGCTTCAGGTGGACCCGGCACTCCGACATCCAGGTCGATCACGCCGTTGCGCAGTGGCGCCGTCTGCTTGTCGGCGCGGGAAATGAAGTGCAGCGAGATACCCGGCGCCTGCACCGTCATGGCCCGCGCCAGCTGCGCAGCCCAGGCCCCCAGGAAACCATCGTTCGCGCGCAGGGTAAAGCTGCGTTCCAGCTGCAGCATGTCGACATGCGTCGGAGTGAAAACACCCCGCACCTCTTCGATGGCAGCCTGTACCCGTTGGCGCAGGTCCAGCGCGCGCTGTGTAGGAACCAGCCCCCGGCCCGCCGGCACAAACAGGGGGTCTCCGACAGCCTCGCGCAGCCGCATCAGGCGCCGGCTCATGGCGGGTGCGCTCAAGTGGAGAAAGCGCGCAGCGCCGACGACGCTGCCTTCGCGCAACAGGACATCGAGATCGCGCAGGAGGTTGAAATCGAGGCGCTTCAGGTTTGCATCGCTCATCCGTCAAACTCCTAATAATTGCGTCTGGTGCAGTAATAAACTGCAATCATCTCACTTTACACAATGATCGGGCTGCACGACGATGGGGGCTCTTCTTCAATTCATTTGCGAAAAGAGCATGCCATGCAAGCCGTTTCCCAGCTTCCCGCACGGTCCTTCACCGCTCCGTTTTCCATCTTTCCCTTGTTTGCGGTCATGATCTGGACCGGCAATACGCTTGTCACCAAAGCCGCTGCGGTGGCAATCGAGCCTGCCGCCATCACGTTCTACCGCTGGCTGCTTGCCGGCCTCGTCCTGAGTCCCTTCCTGGCGCTCGCCGTATGGCGCAAACGCGCGGTCGTTGCGGCGCACTGGCCCAAACTGGCGTTCCTGGGCCTGCTCGGAATGGGCATGTACCAGGGTCTCGCCTATGAAGCCGCCAAGTCCACGACGGCGATCAACATGGGCGTCGTCGTAGCCATGATGCCGCTGTTGTCCGGGTTGCTGGCGGTGTGGTTCGCAGGCGAGGCCCTCACCATGTCGCGCCTGGGCGGCGCGGCCTTGTCCCTGGCAGGTCTGGTGTATCTCAGCACCCATGGCCACCCGCAAGACCTGCTGCACGGTGCGGCCCACCTGGGCGATGCACTGATGCTGCTGGCCGTGGCTGCCAACGCACTCTACGGTGTGTTGCTCAAGCGCTGGGCAGTGCCGCTGTCGACCTGGGAGCAGCTCTACGCTCAAATCGGTTTCGGCCTTGTGCTGATCCTGCCGTTCTGGTGGTTCGCGCCCGCTTCGCCGATAACAGCGCACAACCTCCCTATGGTGCTTTACGCCGGCACCCTGGCATCCATCGGCGCGCCGTTTTTCTGGATGACCGGTATCAAGCACATGGGGCCGGCGCGCGCCAGCCTCTTCATGAACCTGCTTCCCGTGTTTGTCGCGCTGGCCGCGTTCGCCCTGATGGGCGAGCAGTTGCACGCATTTCACGCCGTGGGTGGCCTGCTGGCGCTTGCCGGTGTCTGGTGGGGCCAGCGCGCGGCGAAAGCGCCAGGCGAGGCACGCTGACCGCGCTTCCGGCGCAGCCTGTAGGTTTCGTGGCGCTCAATGCACCTGGCGCGCCGCGGCCTGCGTGTCGAACAGGTCGACCTGGGCCCGGATATCGTCGGGCTTGCCGAGAATGCGGGTGAAGCTCAGCAGCTTCTCGTCGCGAATAAAGCTGGCAGACGACTCGGCCGTCAGCAGCATCTCTGGCGACTGGGGCCGGGCCACCACGTAGCCCTGCACATAGTCGACGCCAATTTCAGTCAGCGTCTGCACCGTGGCGGTGTCCTCGGCCCATTCGGCGATGGTCTGCATGCCCAGGTTGCCCGCCAGATTCACGATGGCCTCGACGATCGCCACATTGGCCGGATGGCTGTTCATGTTGACGATGAAGCTGCCGTCGATCTTCAGCAGGTCGGCCGGCAGCTCTTTGAGGTAGGAGAACGAGGTGTAGCCGGCGCCAAAGTCATCCAGCGCGACCTTGGCGCCGAAGCTGCGAACCTGATCGATGAAATGGCGGGTATTGTTCAAATCGTGCAGCGCCACCGACTCCGTGATTTCGATGCACAGATGGCGCGCGATGTCCGCGTTGGCCGCCAGCATGGCAAACACATCCTGCATGAACTTCTCGTCGTTGAGCGAAGCGCCGCTCAGATTCATGCAGACAAAGCGCGTATTGAGCAGGCGCCGCTCATGTGTGTTGAGCCAGGCCAGCGTCGTCGACAGGACCCAGCGGTCAATCACGCCCATACGGCCACTGTTCTCGGCGGCGGAGATCAGGCGATCCGTCGGCACCAGGTTGCCCTGGGCGTCCCGCATGCGCAGCAGCACCTCGAAGTTGAGTGAGTCGTGCGGCGCCGACAACGACATGATCGGCTGCATGTCCAGATACAGGCCGGTTGTCGCTGCGCTCGTGGAGAGCAGCTCGACCAGGCGCAGCTCGGCTTCGTGTTCGCGGAATGCCGCGGCGGAGCGGTCATAAACCACCAGACCGTCGTGGTTCCCGGCTTTGGCTTCGCGGCAGGCCCGGTCGGCCGTGGACAAGGCGTCCTTGATCAGGGACCCCGGCGCCACTTCGATCAGGCCGATCGAGCCACGTACATGAAAGGCCTTCTCGCCGACCCGGAACACGGTGCCACCGATGCTGCGCACGATGCCCTGGCAGAGCAGGGTGGCCAGGGCCATCTTGGTATCGGGCAGGACCAGCACGAACTCGTCGCCGCCCACGCGCCCCACGCGGATATTGCCCGACACCATGTCCATCACACGGCGACAGACCTGCTGCAACACCTCGTCGCCGGCATTGTGTCCGTACAGGTCATTGATCAGCTTGAAGCGGTCCAGATCCAGGTAGGCCAGGGCCAGTGGATTGCCATCCGCCGTTGCCAAACTGGCCGCGTCATTGAACGCATTTTCAATACCACGCCGGTTCAGCACCTTGGTGAGCGGATCGTTATAGGCGAGGAAATTCAGATCTTCGGTCGCCTTGGATTTTTCGGTCACATCCTGTAGCGAGCCTTCGATCTTGTCATTGGCCAGCGTCGCCTTGACCAGGTAACGCCGCATTTCGCCCCCATAGGCCGGGCGTTTGCCACGCAACTCCAGATCGCCCGTGAGCCGGGCATACACGAAGTGGTGCAACTGGGTCCAGGCGCCCTGGTCAAAGTATTGTTGCCAGGCGTTGCTGCCCGGGCTCATCACTCCGTTACCGAGCATCCCGGTCAGGGCCGGGTTGGCGCTGAGGAAGCGGCCTTGCGGATCTAGCGTGAACAGGCCAATCGGCATGGCGGTGAAGTTGTGCTCCAGTTCGGCCTGTATCTGCAGCCGCTGCTCATGCTCCTGGCGCATCTGCTCGGCAATCGCCAGCGCCGCCAGCAGACTCGAAGACAGGGCCACGGTGACAAAGTTGGCGGCACCGGCAAACTCCTTTATGCCCGACGCCGCCGCGAGAATCTCCGAAAAGGCCGAGAAAAAAGTGACGCCCAGCGATGCGCCATACCACATGGCCACGCGAGACCGGGTGCGCATCAGGATGCTGCCCAGGCTGCATGCCATCAACACCAGGCCGGGGCCAGCCACCAGCCACATCAACGGCTGCCAGTAGCGGTAGGACAGAAATGCCGAAACCACCAGGAACGGCAGGCACAGCCACTGTGTCAATCGAAGTGGCGCATCGAAACGGGTGTTGGCCAGATCGTCGGCAAACAGCTTGCGGTACAAGGTCAGGGTGAGGAGAGCGTACACCGCAACAGTGACCGAACGCCCCTGCGTGATCATGTCGGCGGGAACCAGCCGGCCCAGCCACTGGATGTCCCATCCTGCCGTGATGGCGCCCATTCGCAGCGTGACAACCAGCCAGGCAGCGAACAACACATAAATGATCTGACGGTTGATCAACGCCGTCATCAGCACAAATACGGCCAGCACAATCAGGCCGCCATCCAGCAGTCCGGACTTGCGATGGAACTCCAGCACCGAGCGATTCAGATCGTCGGCCGACCACAATGCGGCCGTGATCCGAGCCGGTCCGACAAATTCGGCGCGACACAGCACGCCTGCGCCCGCTGGGTCGAGCTGCAACGCAAAACCAGCTTTGACAGGGGCCAGGCCGCCGTGGGAGAGGGAGCGATTGGCCTCCCCCAGCGGCTGCAACGAGGTGCGGTCCCAGCAAGCCACCTCCACCGCGTGCCGCGACGGCAACTCCAGCATCGGATCGGCAAGAGCCTGAACGCGCGGCGCGACGGCAAACCAAATGGGAGCTTCGGAACGCTTGGTCTCGAAGTATGCAAGCGCCGGCGCCTTGTCAAGGCGGGCTCTTGCCTCCAGCGGCGTCAGTGCAGCGCCTTCGGCATCCACGTGAAGCGAGAGCTGCTTGCCGCCGACCACCGCGTACTGGTCATCCCATGTCAGGAGCGCCGCAATGGAAACGATGCCGATCAGTATCGGCACGCAATAGATCGAAAGTATCCACAGAACGCGCTCAAGCACGCTCTGTAGACGCACAGTTGATGATGTGCTTGTTGTCAGCGCCCGGTCAGCCATGCGTCCTTGCAAGCATCGGAAATGCTCCGAAGACTGCCAAGTCTACGCAGGCGGGTGAACCCGTCAACCGTAGGCGCGAGCTTTGGGGCGGCTAGCCGCGCAAGGGCGGCCTTTTGTTGCGCCAATCAGACAATAGCGCCGTGATTGCCCCGTTTGATGACAGGCAGCGCGGTTGCCGGGAACAGGCCGCCGCGATCATGGCGGTTAGCGACGTGGACGTCGATGTCACTGTGGTGGGTGCGGGTGAAAAAATCCAACAGCGGGTGCTTGGCTTCTTCCCAGCGTTGCGCGCCGGTTTCAATTTCAAAGCCCAGAACGCGGTGTGGAATGTTGTTGCCATGGCGCATCGGGATAAAACCCTGGTCCGGGAAAATATCCTCGAACAGCAACTGATCGTAGTGCCGGTCAAGCGGCGCGCGGGCCGCGACGATGGCCCAATCGATCCCGTCTTGCTCACAATACTGGAACGCCGCCTTGATCAACATGGTCTTGACCAGCCGTCCCACTGAGCCTCCGACGATACCAAGGCGGCTGACTTCGGCCAGCGGGCGATCGCGCAACCAGCGCGGCAGCGTGACCGATTGCTCGACCGTGAGCGGCCTGTAGGCGTTGCTCTGGATGCGCAAGGTGCCCAACGCCGCGCCGTCCAGCTTGGACTGCGCGAGCAGAACTGTCACGCCGGGTTCCGAATCCATAGACTCCGCGGTCCGGAGTTTTTCGGCGAACTCCGGCATGTGGCGGGCATAGGCGGCATGGCGTACTTGTACGGCCTTGGCCAGATCGTTGTCATTGCGCACCAGTCGGACGGTGAAAGCAAGGCGTTCTTCGCGCTGGGCGTGGAAGGCTGGACGGTTGGAATAGGCAGTCACGCCAGCCACGGAGCCGGATTCAACGGCACCATTTGTATCGGTAAACATGTTGTTCGCGCTCAGGTCAGGGTTGATTGGCGGGCACTTTGCCCGTGTAAACAACTCTATTGCCCGCCCTGCGGCGGCGAAATCCGCATTTCGCTATTCACCCTGTAAGAATTTCCCTTACAGGGTGTAACTTCGTCCCTTTTTTGAAGTTACGCAGCGCAGGCCGCAGCCACCGCCTGCAGGGTGCGCCCGGTCCGTGGGTCGAAAACCACAAGGTTCACATGCCGCTGATGCTCCGCAGACGCTGCAATGGTGCGCAAGCCAAGCCGTTGCGCAACGCCTGGCACTGTCGCGAAGCTGCCAGCCTGGGTGTACTGACGCACGACATGGTCGTGGCGCAGCAATTCGCCGGCATTCTCTCCAAGCTTGACCTTGGAGCTGTGGCCGTTTTCCGTCACGGTCCAATAGGCGGCCCAATTGGCCGGAGCTCCGGGCAATGCGTTGACCTGGGCTTCAAACTGGTCTGTGCCGGTGCGCCGCAGGGTCAGTACCATGCGCGCGTCGCCGTCCGATTGCGGCACAGCGGCGCCACTGCGATGCCAGTCTCGCCAGTCGCGCCCGTCAAGTACCAGTTGAGGCGTGTAAATGGACCCTTGCTGGTTCCACTGCGCAATCTGGCGCTGGCGGGCAGTATGGGCGGCCTGGGCAAAGCGGTCGACCCAGCCGATGTAGTCCCAGTAGCCTACATGAAAGGCCTGTATGACACTTGGTCCTGGATTGTTTTTCTGGAGCCCGGAGAGCCACTTGTCGGCAGGCGGGCAGGAACTGCAGCCCTCCGAGGTGTAGAGCTCGACAACCGGTGTAATGCGCTGGCCTGACTGCGCGCGGCAATCGTCGGCAGCCATGGCGTTGGCTGACAACAGCAGCCCGAGACCGCTGGCGACAGCGGCAAGTGCGTGATGGTGGCGATGCATAGCGGATCTCCTGCAAAAGAGTAGGTGAGTCGGCGCGGCCGGCACTTTCTTACGCAGGCCGCCGGGTGCGCTGCCGCCTTGGGCGCGGTCGTCGGGCAGGGATAATGGCAGTATGGCCGCGATTCACAGGGGAGACGTTCTTTCATGCAGCTGAATGCCTTGATGGCTTCGCAGTTCGTGCTGCCCAGTATTCCCAAGGTAGTCGCGCTGTTGCTGAGCGAACTGGAGCGTGACGAGCCGGACCTGAAGCAGATTTGCCAGCTTATCGCCACGGACCTTTCGCTGTCGGCGCGCTTGCTGCAGCTCTCCAACTCGGGATTCTTCAGATTGTCCGGCCGTATCCATAGCGTGGCCGAGGCGTTGGCACTGGTGGGGCTCAAGCATGTGCGCACGATGGCGACCTCGGCCGCCGCCACCGCTTCGCTCAAGGCGGTTCCCGGCATCAACCTGCAGCAGTTCTGGAATTTCAGTCTGGATGTGGCCAAGGTGTCACGATCCCTGGCCGGCCTGGTACGTCAAAACCAGCAGGCGGGATTTACTGCCGGCATGATGCATGGCATGGGCGAGCTGGCCATGCGCATGGCCATGCCGCTGCGCATGGGTGCACTGGACGAGGAAGCGCCGCCACTGGATGCGCGGCGCTCGCGGGTTGAGCGCAAGGCCTTTGGTTATTGTTATGCGCAAGTGGGCGCAGCCTATGCGCGCAAGTGGTTGCTGCCCGAGAGCATCGTGGATGGCATCGATCAGCAGGATGCACCGTTTGTGGACGGCGCCTACGAACCTCTGGCAGGTGTGCTGCATCTGGCCACCTGGCGCGCGCGCTGCAAGGATGCCGGCCTGAACCAGCGAGAAATGGCCGTCACGTTTCCCGGCCCGGTAGGCGAGGTGCTTGGCCTGGACATCGATATGGTGCTGCAACAAGACCCTATCGACTGGGTCAGCCCGGGCTCGGCCTGAGCGACGCGCGCGCGATGAAGCGAGCTTTGCGCGTGTATGCGGGCCCGCAAGCCAGACGCTGGATCGCCTCCAACGGCCTGCGACCGCACGACATCCGGACGGTTCCGGGCGCCGCTGGCGGACCCAAGGGGCTCATCCTCGGCCCGCTTGACCGGTTCCTGTTTGGTGAATGGCTGCCAGCCAGCAACCAGGTTGTGGATCTGGTGGGCGCGTCGATTGGCGCCTGGCGCATGGCAACGGCCTGCTTGCATGATCCGGCCGCCGCCTTTGGGCGGCTGGAGCATGACTACATCCGCCAGCACTACGCGTTGGCGCCGGGGCAGAAACGGCCGTCGCCGGACGCCGTCAGTGACGCGTTCGGACGCAGTCTGGGTGACTTTTATGGCCCGCGCGCGGCCGAAGTGCTGCGGCATGGCCGTTACCGGCTGCATGTTCTGGCCAGTCGCGGCCGTCACCTGCTGCAGCGTGAGCAGAGGCTGCGCACTGCCCTCGGCTATGCCGGCGCATTCGTCACCAACGGGGTGCACCGGCGCGCGATGGGGGCCTGGCTGGAGCGCGTGGTGTTCTCCAGTCAGGGGGCTGCGTTGCCATTTGCCACACGGGACTACCGTACGCGCCAGGTCGCTTTGAGCGACGCCAACTTCCATCCTGCCATTCAGGCAAGCTGCTCGATTCCCTTTGTGCTGCGCGCCGTCCACGACATTCCGGGTGCGCCCCCCGGTGCCTATTGGGATGGCGGCATCACCGACTATCACCTGCACCTGGACTATGCAGGCGCCGGCGCGCCCACGGCCGGTAACCTGCCGTCCGGCGGCGGGCTGGTGTTGTACCCACACTTTCAGCGCTCCGTGGTGCCGGGTTGGCTCGACAAGGGCCTGCGCTGGCGCCACAAGCCGACCCGGTTCCTGGATACCACCATCGTGTTGGCGCCCGACCCCGACTGGGTACGGTCACTGCCGAACGGCAAGTTGCCCGACCGTACCGACTTCGTTCG
>JANNDB010000735.1:0-1679 GCA_031387285.1 Betaproteobacteria bacterium
CGACTGACCGCGCCTCGATGAGTTCGGCGATGGCATACAGCGCCATCACCATGGCGGCTTCGGGCCATTGACCGATCAGGAAGGCTCCGGTGACAGCGACTGTCATCAGGGCATTGATGTTCAATCGAAGACTTCTCAGCGCGGCCAGGCCTTTCACATACGTGGAAGTCCCTGCCAGGCCGATGGCAGCCGCCGCCAGCGCCATGCCCAGGCCCGAGACCGCGAGGCTGGGCGGTGCAAAGAAGGAAGCCGATTCGGCACCCACAGCCAGAAGCAGGGCCAGCGCATAACGCGGCAGCCCAGATGGAAGAGTGAAACCATACCTTTCGCCGTGATCGTGATCTTGGCTGTGGCTGTGGCCGGGCATTTGGTCGTGCCCGTGGCCGCCGTGTTCCTGCTCCCCGTCGCTTCCGGTGCTGTCCGACACTGGCACGGGCTTGAATCCGGCCTTGCGAATGGCCTCCAGGGCGTGGGGAATGGATGCCGCAGGCGCGTCGATGGCCAGAGTGCGCGCGCCCAGTCGAAAGCTGAGGCTGCGCAGCCCCGGCACCTTGGCCAGCGCGTGGCGTATCTCGCCCTCTTCGGCCGCGCAGTCCATGCTCGGGATGTGAAAGACCGGTGTTTCTGCGGGCTGGCCCATGGGTGTCCTTGCTGCGCGGAAGTTGTGCCGCTACAGTATTGGAAACCCCGTACCCACTGCAGAGTCAAGCTGGCGCACATCGCTGCCCGCTCGGCTCGTTCCAAGAAAGCAATCCATGAAGATCGGCGAACTGGCCCACGTTGCCAACACACAGGTAGAAACCATCCGCTACTACGAACGCTCGGGCCTGCTCGCCGCGCCGCGCCGCAGTGAAGGCAACTACCGAATCTACGGGCCGGCGCACGCCGAGCGCCTGTCGTTCATCCGGCATTGCCGTGGACTGGACATGGCGTTGGACGAAATTCGCGTCCTGTTGCGATTCAAGGATGCGCCGACAGAGAACTGCCGCGAGGTAAACGAACTTCTCGATGAGCACATCGGGCATGTGGCTGAGCGCATGCGCGAATTACGCCAACTGGAGCGGCAACTCAAGAGCCTGCGCAATGCCTGCCTTGGCGGCCAGGCCGCAGAGCATTGCGGCATCCTCAACGGGTTGACTGAAATCGCGAAAGGGCCGGCAGCATCGCATGGCCGAAAGACGCATGTGCATGGCGTGCATGGCTCGGCAAGCCATGGGCGGCGCAGGAGCACCCCGTAGCCGACAATCCGTTCGCGTCGGATTCAACGCGCCGCGCACGGCGGCGTCGGTCGGCTCGCCGCAAGCACGCGAAGCAGCGTCCGGTTCACGTCGGCGAGGTCGATGCCGTGCGCCGCGCACAGGTCGGGCACCGCAGCAAAGGCAGGATATTCCAGTGCCGCCGCGATTTGCAGGAATGGCGCATAGGGCCCGACCTTGCTGACGATCGCCGACAACACCCGTTCCGCCACCGGTATGCGCTGCATGGCGGCAGCCAGCGGCTCGCCTGCAAGCAAGTCGATCTGCGACAACGATCCGCACAAAGTCACCTCGCGGCGCAGGGCGTCTTCGTCGCCGGCATCGAGCAGGTGCGCCATCAGCTGGGCGCGGGCCACCATCGCCATGCGCACCGGACGCAGGTTGGCGTCCGTGGAGGCCTTGGTCAACTGCTCCGTCAGCCAG
>JANNDB010000890.1:0-2560 GCA_031387285.1 Betaproteobacteria bacterium
GACTCGGCGCCGGCGCCGGCGGCACGCCGGTGCAGCGCCCGGATGCGCGCCTCGAGTTCGTCCAGATCGAACGGTTTGGCGAGATAGTCGTCCGCCCCGGTGTCCAGGCCGATCACGCGGTCGCCCACCGTGCCGCGGGCAGTGAGGATCAGCACCGGCGCGCGCATGCCTGTCTGGCGCGCCCGGGCCAGCACATCGAGCCCGTCCATGCCGGGCAGGCTCAGGTCCAGCACCACGACGTCGGGTTGCAGCGACTGCCACAGAGCCAGGCCGTGGGGGCCGTCAGCAGCCGTGGAAACACCGACACCCTTGCGCTGCAGCGCGCGCTGCAGGCTCAGCTGCAAGGCCGCGTCGTCTTCGAT
This sequence comes from Betaproteobacteria bacterium, assembly GCA_031387285.1. Classification (GTDB taxonomy): domain Bacteria; phylum Pseudomonadota; class Gammaproteobacteria; order Burkholderiales; family Burkholderiaceae_C; genus CAISIP01. Next base: position 363 of record JANNDB010000890.1, read on the forward strand.
CAGCAACAGGCGCATGGAGGGCAAATGGCTGGCAACCTAGTGAATACCCTGATGGTTTTGGTCAGCCGTCTGACAGGCCGGCGGTGCATCATAGAGTGGTTTACCCACATTCAGGAGGCACCGATGCGTCGCGACACCTTTCTCAAATCCATGGCCGCGCTGGCCGCTGTTGGCGCCTTTCCCATGCCAGCTTTCGCCGGCGCCAATATCAAGATGATGATTCCGGCCAATCCCGGCGGCGGCTGGGACTCCACCGGCCGAGCCCTCGGCAAAGCCATGCTGGATGCCAAGTCGGCCGATACCGTCCAGTACGACAACAAGGGCGGCGCCGCTGGCGTGATCGGCCTGGCCCAGTTTGTCAATTCCGCCAAGGGCGACGGCAATGCCGTGATGATGATGGGCGCGGTCATGCTGGGCGGGATCATTTCCAGCAAGCCGGCGGTGGGCCTGGACAAGGTGACACCGATCGCGCGCCTGACGAGCGAATACAACGTCTTTGTGGTGAACGCGGATTCGCCGCTCAAGACCATGAAGGACGTTGTCGAACAGCTCAAGAAGGACCCGGGCAGCGTCAAGTGGGGTGGCGGCTCCAAGGGTTCCACGGAGCACATTGCTGCGTCCATGCTGGCTGGCAAGGTCGGTGTTGACCCGAAGAAGGTCAATTACATCGCGTTCCGGGGTGGTGGCGAGGCCACGGCCGCCATTCTGGGCGGCAACGTCACGGTGGGCGGCAGCGGCTACAGCGAGTTTGCCGAGTACATCAAGGCCGGCAAGATGCGCCCGATTGGCGTCACCTCCGAGAAGCGCCTGCCCGGCATCAACGTGCCGACGCTCAAGGAAGCCGGATACGACGTGGTGCTGGGCAACTGGCGCGGCGTGTATGGTGGCCCCGGCATCACGGCGGAGCAACGCGCGGCGCTGACGGATGTGATCACCAAGGCGACCAAATCCAAGGCCTGGGCCGAAGCGCTGGAAAGCAACGGCTGGACACCTGCCTTGCTCACCGGAAAGGCCTTTGACGAGTTTGTGGACAACGAGTTCGCGTCCTTGCGCGGCACCATGCACCTGGCCGGAATGCTCTGATGCCCGGCGCGCGCAGCCAGGCGCCGCAGACGCTGATCGGCGTCGGCGTGCTGGTCATCGGCGGCGTTGTCGCTGCTGGTGCGGCGATGATCCCCTCCGAGGCCGGGTATGGCGGCGTCGGGCCCAATTTCCTGCCCTGGCTGGTGGGCGTTTGCCTGTTGCTGTGTGGCGTGCTGGTCATCCGCGAGGCGCGCACCGGCGGCTACTGCAACATGGAACAGCCCAGTGGCGCGGCCACCGGATATTGGCGCGGTTTCGCCTGGATGTCGGCCGCTCTGCTGGCCAATGCCGCGCTCATCACCACCATCGGCTTCATACTGAGTTGTGCGCTGTGTTTCGTGCTGGCCGTACGGGGTTTGCGCAACGCGGACCAGCAGGATGCCCCGGGGCCGGCGTTTCAGCCAGCCCAATTGCTGCGGGACGCGCTGATTGGCATCGCCATCGCCGCGCCGGTGTACTGGATGTTCACCAAGCTGCTGGCGATCAATCTGCCCGGCCTGACCAATACCGGCTGGATCTGAAATGGACTTGTGGAACCAACTGCTGATGGGTTTCGCCACCGCGGCGACGCCCATCAACCTGCTGTGGTGTTTTGTCGGGTGCGCCGTGGGGACGGCTGTGGGCGTGTTGCCCGGCATCGGCCCGGCGGTGGCGGTGGCGATGCTGCTGCCCATCACCACCAAGGTGGACGCCACGGCGTCGATGATTTTCTTTGCCGGCATCTATTACGGGGCCATGTACGGCGGCTCCACCACGTCCATCCTGCTCAATACGCCGGGTGAAACCGGCAGCATGGTGACGGCGATGGAAGGCAACAGGATGGCCAAGAGCGGTCGTGCCGGCGCTGCGCTGGCCACATCCGCGATTGGATCCTTTGTCGCCGGAACCATTGCCACCGTACTGGTCACGTTGTTTGCGCCGCTGCTGGCCAATTTCGCGGTGCGCCTGGGCCCGCCGGAATACTTCTGCTTGATGCTGCTGGCTTTCACCACGGTGAGTGCCGTGCTCGGACGCAGCACCTTGCGCGGCATGGTGGCGCTGTTCATCGGTCTTGCCACCGGCCTGATCGGCATGGACCAGATCTCGGGCCAGGCGCGTTACACCGGTGGCGTGGC
>JANNDB010000773.1:0-3882 GCA_031387285.1 Betaproteobacteria bacterium
CGATCCATTTTCACGCTTGTCTGTGCCGGGGTGTCACTGATCTCGCTGGCGCCACGCCGCGTCCTTGGCCAGCGCGCCGGGATGTTGCGCGAGGCTGCTTGGGCAAAGTTGCTATTCCTGTTGCGGCTTTAGACTGGGTGCGGACATACAACTTTTCGATATGCCTGCTCCCGAGCAGTCGTTGAAGGCACAGACTGGCGGTCTGCAAACTGGCGATGAAATCGATGGACAGAGCACCCGCCGTCGGCCATTTGCGGGTACTGGTCAGCGGCTGCTTCAGGGAGGTCTGATTCGAGATGGCGCGTGGTAAGTCCGAGAACGTCCTGCCAATAGAGCACTGCCCGAACTGTGGTGGCGAGTTGAAGATCAAAGGGATAACCCCCAGACGGCACCCGAAAAGGACATCTTTCGGCAGCGCTGTTAACGCTCAGCAGATCTCAGCCAGCCCCCGGGACCGATTCAAGAGCGTCGGCTGCCATGTTCGGGGTGCCGTCGCGAAGAAAAAGGGCTTCTGAAAAGCCCCTCCTCCACCCCGTGAACGCATACGTAACATCTGCGGTTGAGCGAGTGTACAAGGCGTGTGCGTACTGTTTGCGGCGTTGGCAAAGGGGCCGTTTGGTGCATCGCCGTTCGCGCCCCGTGAAGGGGCTGTAGGCAACCCCATGATTGTTGATTGCCAAACCGATGCAACTCACGGAAGATCGGGCCGTGATTTACTACACTCCCGCACTGCCCTGCCCTCGCGATCGTTCCTGCCGCGCGATTGCGGCCGCCATTGGGCTGACCGCGGGCCTGTTGCTGTCAGCATGTGGCAAGGTGGGCGATGCCGCGCCGGCGGCCCCGCCAGCGGTGCCACCACCGGCGGCTGCGCCGGTAGCCGCGGCGTCAGCCACACCCGCTGCCACGGCGGAACTGCCGCCCGCCTCCGTAGCCTCTGCCGGGCTGGAGCCTGCCAGCAAGGCCGCCGCGCCGGTGAAGGCGCGCGCCGGCGAGCCGGCCGACGTGGCCGCCTTCCGTGACAAGCGCGACCAGTGCGACCAGTTGCGCGGCGAGGACCCGGGCGACCGACAAGGCAAGGCCCGCGAGGAACTTCTGGCCAAACAGACCCGTTACTGTGCCGGCTCGGATGCGGCTCTGCGTGCGCTGCGGCGGAAGTACACGAACGACCTGAAGGTCCTGGACGACCTGAAGGACTACGACGACAAGATCGAATGACCAGCTTTTGAAGGAGCCAAGCATGGTGAGCATCTCGAGTTCGGTGGGCCAAGGCGGCGTGAACATCGCAAAGGACGTGGCCGCGGTGCAGACGCAGCTCAACCAGTTCGTCTCCAAGATGGGCCTGGATGCACTTAAACCCGATGGGCGCTGCGGGCCCAAGACGATCGACGCAATCAGGAAGTTCCAGGCGCTGTTCCTGAAGATGGCCTTGCCCGATGGCCGTGTGGACCCGAACGGCAAGACCTGGGTGGCCCTGGCCGGCAAGGCGGTCACCCCGGCACCTGTGGGCCAGCCCGGCAGCTTGAGCGGCGCCGCCTGGTGGAAGACCAACCAGGCCAAGTACCCGAACAGCGACTCGCTTGCGACGCTGGACGCGGGCTTCAATTCGAAGGTGGTACCGTTTCTGGACGCGATGAAGGCGGCCGGCCTGAGCGTGTCGATCTCGTCGACTCGCCGCAACCGATTGCGGGCCTACCTGATGCACTACTGCTGGGACATCGCGAAGGGCACGGTGAAGGCGGCGGTTGTGCCGCTCGACGCGGCCTGCCCGATCGTCTGGAACCACGGCAACGACGCGGCCTCGAAGGCGGCGGCGCTGGAGATGGTGCAGCTCTTCGGCATCAAGTACCGGCCATCGCTCAATTCACGGCACATCAACGGCCTGGCGATCGACATGTCCATCGTCTGGACGGGCGACAAGTCCGTGACCAACAAGGCCGGGAAGGTGGTGGCGCTGGGCTCGCCCACCAACGGCGCCGGAAACAAGCTGCTGCACGAGGTGGGGCGCAGCTACGGCGTGGTCAAGAACGTGGCGGACGATCCGCACTGGTCGACGGACGGCCACTGACGGTGCCGTGGCCAACGGCCAAGTGGCGAAAGCCGGCGCGTCTTCTGTCCCTCGCGCGTGGCCCGGCGTATGGGCCAGACGGCGCCGCGCCTGGTAGACCACGTCATCCCGCACGTGCCGGTGCGCTTGTGGGTATGAGGCACCGCGCACCTGATCATGAACCCGCTGGAGCTTAGAGAGCACATGGCGGCTCCGGTGACTCGCCTGCAACCCGCCACCTCGCCGTCTTTGCTCTGGCCGGCCGCGCAATGGCAGCTACAGGGCCTCCAACCTAACAACTTCTAGGACTGCATTGGGTCGTTTGCTGGCGAACACGAACGACGGGTGACCGGCACCCAACCTCATGCAATTGGACCGCCGCATTGCGGGTATTGGTGGGCGACTCTTTACGCTGCAGCTCGGCCTCACAGCTTTCTCCAGACCGGGTATTCAGTCCATCTGGCAGCTTCCGGCGGGAGCAATAGGCTGGACCGTAAGCGCTCTATTGACCACGTCCTTCCCTTGACGCGCTGATCGCGGTAAACCCATGCATTTCACCAGGAGGATGCAATGGGTATCAGACGAGGCAAGTGGCAGGGACAATTGAAGGCAGCCGAGGCCTCAGGCATGAGCCTGAGCGCGTACGCGGCGCGGCATGGCATCAACGTGCGCCGGTTGTATGAAGCGCGGCACATGGACGCCAGAACGAAGGCGGCCAAGGCGCGGCAGACATCGGCATTCGTGCCCGTCAGGCTCAAGGCCCAGGCGTTGGTCAACGTCACACCGACGACGCATCGTGGCGATCCCCCTGCTGGTGTCCGGTTTGCGATGCAAGCGCGCCTGGACAACGGTGTGGTGCTGAGTTGGACGTATGACGCCAGCAGCGCATCGGCGCAGGCCAACTTGCTGCACACCCTGGCGGGGCTGCCATGTTTCGGTTGAACGCCGACCTGGCGGTGTACCTGCACCGCGAGCCCATCGATTTCAGGAAGAACATCAACGGCCTGGCTGCGCTGGTCGAGCACGATCTGGCGCTCGACCCGTTTGCCGCTGCGCTCTACGTCTTTGGCAACCGCAGGCGCGACCGTGTCAAGATTTTGGGCTGGAGCCGCAACGGATTCTGGCTGCTGCAAAAGCGCCTGGAGAGCGAGCGATTCATCTGGCCGCACGACAATCAGCGCGTGATAGAACTCACCGTGCAACAACTGCATTGGCTGCTCGATGGCATCGACTTGGCAGCCATGCGCGGGCACGAAATATTGCGCTATAAACGCGCGGCTTGAGGGAACTTTGGTTGTGGGTGTGCGGTCAAATTTGTCAATGACAAAGCAGCCCAGCGTCGAAGAATTTGCAGCCCTGCAAAAGGCGCTCGATGCGGCTCAATCCCAACGCGATTCGCTGGCTGGTGAGAACCGATTCCTGCGTGTGCAGCGAGACCTACTGCAAGAGAAGCTCAACAAGTTGATGCGCAAGGTCTTCGCCGCCAGCAGCGAAGTGCTGGGGACCCATCAGAAGGACATGTTCTTCAACGAGGCGGAGGCGCTCGCCGCAGCCACCAAGGCCGCTCCTGCGCAGCAAGATGGCGGTGATGATTCCGACGGTGCCAATGTGGCAGGCCACAAGCGCGCCAAACGTGGCCGCAAGCCCCTGGATCCGGCATTGCCGCGGCACGTTGCGCGTCATGAACTCAGCGATGCCGAGCGGGTCTGTGCGCATGATGGCACCACCCTCGTGGAGATCGGCGTGGAGGCCAGCGATCAACTCGACATCATCCCGCAGCAGGTGCGCGTGATCCGCCACGAGCGCGTCAAGTACGCCTGCCCTTGCTGCGACGGTGG
>JANNDB010000785.1:0-2181 GCA_031387285.1 Betaproteobacteria bacterium
CGCAAGTTGCTCAAACCCGAGGCCGATACCCACATTGACTGTTCAACCTACACCTCATCGGGGCGTGCCGACAAATTGCTCGTAAGTCCCAAGCACAACTCGCTGCTGCAGTTCAAGTTGCCGCCGCTTGGGGCTGGCGCCAGTTTGCTAAAGGCCCAATTGATTCTGTTCGCGGCAGGTGCAGGCGGTGGTGCCTTGTCGATCGGGGTGTATGCGCCCATGTTTCCGTCCTTTGCCGTGGCACCTGTGCAGGCAGGACTCGCGGCCCGGTATGACCAGGATCAGGAGATCGAACGCGATACGGCTGTCCTGTTTGCTGCTGGCTTCGAGCGACCCGATGCGCTTCGCACCGGCTGGTCGCGTGACTCGTCGGGAGAGATGGCATTGGTCAAGGAAGATCCGGCCCACAAGTTCGCCGCATTGCGTGGCAGCGCGCTGCGCGTCAATGTGAAGCGAGGTGCAAATCTGGGCTCGGACCTGCGTCTCAATTTGCGTGATTTCGGTCCGGAACCCGAAGAGATCTACTTTCGCTATTACCTGCGCCTCGGCGAAGACTGGAACCCGCAAATTGCGGATGGCAAGATGCCGGGCCTTGCCGGCACCTATGGCAAGTCAGGCTGGGGCGGACGCACGGCGGACGGCAGCGATGGTTGGTCGCTGCGCGGCAGCTTCATGCGCGGGTTCGAGGCGGACCACCCATTTCACGGGCTGACTCAGATGGGAACCTATGCCTACCATGCGGATATGCAGGGGACTTATGGCGACATCTGGCAATGGCCAGGTGCCTTGCTGGAGCGCAACCGCTGGTATTGCATCGAGCAGCATCTTCGACTGAACAAGCCGGGAGTGAATGACGGTCTCCTTCGTGTGTGGGTCGACGGACGGCTGGTCATGGAAAAGGCAAAGATCCGCTTGCGCAACAGTGCTGCCCTGCGCATCGAGACGGTCTGGCTCAACGTCTACCATGGAGGAGCAGAGACATCCCCCCAGGACCAGCATCTGTACATCGACAACGTCGTCGTTGCGCGCAGCTACATCGGCCCGATGGGCGGCATGGCCAAAGGTCCGACTCCGTCCCGATAGCACCATCTGTCAGGCATCGCGCTCAGGGCAGCGCACCGGGGGGCTGGGCCCAGAGTCTTCGCAGCAATGAATCAGGTGCAATGCGAAAGTCGTTTTCAGACGGGTTGACGAGCATGAACGGCAAGACGAATCGGTTTCCCTCACTTTGCACCCTGGCGCCCCAATCCAGGATGCCGTATCCGGCGATCAGGTTGTCGAGCATCTGCACATGCAGTCGGTCGCCAAATGACTGATCCCAGATCCGGATTGCCCACATCGGCTTCCATCCGGCGCTGAAAAACGTATTGCGCTCGACACGCAGGCTGTTTTCCTCCCAGTACCGGCCTTCGGCGCCGTACGCGAGCACGACCGGATTCGCACTGCGCGCGCTCTGTCCGATGATGTTCCCCGACACCCATACTTGCCCGCCATTCGGGAAGTCAATCTCATACGAGGCCTGGCCGCGGGCACCGTCGTTGATGACGTTGCGCAGCAGCGTGCTCTTGCGCGCGCGCGTCTTGACGAGATGCCCGACATGACCCGCTTCAAACTGGCTGTCGGCAATCGTGAGCTCTGCGATTCGGCCAACGTACAGCAAATGCGGCGGCGGCTTCTCCTGGGCTGGCGCGCCGGAGAAAAAACTCTGGTGAATGGAAAGCTCCGTGGCGTTGTCGTTCCCGGTCAATATGCCGTTCTGGTTGTCTACAAACCTGCAGCGTCGCACTTCCAGCTTTCCGCGCTCGAGGCGAATGCCGGCACCGTTTCCATCCGGCACACGGGCGCCCATGAATTCGATGTTCTCGACGACAAAGTCGCCGTTGCGAATCACCCAAGTCGCTTTGCCCTCAGCGTGTTTGCCCGAGGCGCGCAGGGTGGCGCGGCCGTGCGGCGCGCGGATGGTGAGTCTGCGTTGCAACCAGACCGCCGCGTCGCCGGCATAGGTACCTGCGGCGATTTCCACGGTATCCCCATCCTGGGCGATACGTGCGGCCTCCGCGATGGTCCGGGTGTCGCCGTCGGGGCCGACGCGAACGACACGCGCACTGGCGAGTTCGCTTGAAGATCGGCTTACACGGTCGCGCCCCGGTGACCTCGCAGTTGCCCTACGAGTGGTACGAC
>JANNDB010000804.1:0-2126 GCA_031387285.1 Betaproteobacteria bacterium
GCTGCGGCGCCCTCAAGGAGCTCGACGCCGCGCATGGCGAGGTGAAGTCGATGCGCACGCCCAGCGGGCGCCGGCGCACGGGGGCCGGGCGCGCGCTGTTGGTGCACATCATTGATGTCGCCCGATCGCGTGCCTATCAGCGCCTGAGTCTGGAGACTGGCGCGACGGAAGCCTTCAGGCCGGCCCAGACCCTGTACACCAGCGCCGGATTTGTCTTCTGCGGCCCTTTTGGTGATTACCGTGAAGACCCGCACAGTGTTTTCATGATCCTGCAATTGCCGCCGGCGGATGCCGGCACCCGAGGAGTAAGCAATGACAGAGACACCATCCCCTGGGTATCCGCTCGAGGGGGGCTGTGACTGCAAGGCAGTTCGCTACCGCATGGAAACAGCGCCGCTGTTTGTGAACTGTTGCCATTGCCGCTGGTGTCAGCGCGAGAGTGGCTCCGCATTTGCGCTGAACGCCATGATCGAGTCCGATCGGGTGGCGTTGCTCCAGGGCGAGCCGGAATTGATCGACACTCCGTCGCAAAGCGGGCGCGGGCAGAAGGTTGCGCGTTGCCCGGTTTGCCGGGTCGCGCTCTGGAGCCACTATTCGGGAGCCGGGCCCTTCATGCGATTTGTGCGTGTCGGCACGCTCGACAACCCGGACCGGCTGCCGCCCGACGTACACATCTTCACGGCAAGCAAGCAACCCTGGGTCGTGTTGCCCGACGATACGCCGGCCTTTGAAGCGTACTACGACATGGCCACGCTCTGGCCAGCGCAGAGCCTCGCCCGGCGCGATGTGCTGGGGCCGCAGATCAAGGCCTACAACGCGGCCCTGCGCAAGGGCGCATGAGGCGCGCGCTGTCAATGAATGCATGGCGCATCGCCCGCAGATCCTGATGTTTGCCTTCTTTCCGAGCGGCGCGATGCTGGTGGCATTTCTGCTGGCCAGCCTGGTGCTGGCGGTCACACCGGGTCCGGGCGTGGTGTACATCCTGGCGCGCACGGACGCGGGCCGCGCTGCCCCGGGCTGATCGACGTGCGGCGGGTGTGCGGATAATCACCCGCAGTGCACTGAATGCCGCACTTGCCATTCACAGGAGAAGCCCATGCTCGCCCTCAGACCCAATTGCGAATGCTGCGACCGTGACCTGCCGCCCGATTCCATCGATGCGCGCATCTGCTCCTTCGAGTGCACGTTCTGTGTCAATTGCGCGGAGGACACATTGCGTGGCATATGTCCCAATTGCGGTGGCGAACTGATCGCCCGGCCGCGCCGTCCTGCAGCCAGGCTGGAAAAGAACCCGGCTTCGACCCAGCGCGTGCGCAAGCCCGAAGGCTGCGCCAGGCAGTCACCCGTTTAACCAGGGATTCGAGATGGATATCGCAAAGATCCAGAAAATGGTGGACCCGTTATTCCCAGGCACGATGGGCGTGCGCATCACCGAGGCGTCGCCCGAACGCATCGTTGCCGAGATGCTGGTGCGGCCCGACCTGTGCACCGGTGGGGGCATCCTGCACGGTGGCGCCTACATGGCATTTGCAGACACGCTGGGCGCCGTTGGCACTGTGGTGAATCTGCCACCTGGCAAGTTCACCACCACCACTGACTCGAGCACCAAGTTCATTGCAGGTGCCCGCGTCAACACCACCGTCACGGGTGAATCGATTGCCTTGCACCGTGGGCGCACAACCCAGGTCTGGCAGACCACGATTCGTACGGCCGAAGGCAAGTTGTGCGCCGTGGTGACGCAGACCCAGCTGGTGCTGGATCTGAAGCAATAGGTTTCACCCTTACCACTGCGCGCAGACCACCAGCACGCCGGCAGCGACCAGCAGCAGGCCCAGAATCTCGTTGCGTGTCATGCGCTCGCGAAACAGCTGGCGCGACACAAGGTAGCTGAACAGCACTTCCACGAGACCCAGCGTGCGCACATCCACAGCGGGACGCAGCGCCACTGCTGTAAGCCATCCGATGGAAGCCAGAGCGCCCATGGCGCCGGCTACGGAAGACAGGCGCCAGGCCTTGGCCACCGCCGTGAGCGTGCCCGGCTGGCGCAGCACCAGCCAGCTGCCCAGCAACAGAGTCTGCAGCAGCTGCGCCAGCAGCACCGCCCAGGCGTCGATCAGCCAGGGAGA
>JANNDB010000809.1:0-1582 GCA_031387285.1 Betaproteobacteria bacterium
CGCGTCAATCGGCCTTGGGCAGTTCGCCCACAGCGTGCGCCGGGCCGTGCGCATGGTCTACATCGTGGAGAACAACGGTGTGTATGGCCTGACGAAGGGCCAGTTCTCGGCCACGGCAGACCAGGGGTCGCGCAGCAAGAAAGGCGTGGTCAACAGCGACAGCGCTGTGGACCTGGTCGGCCTGGCGCTGCAGCTGGGTGCGACCTACGTGGCGCGCAGCTTCTCCGGCGACAAGGAGCAACTGGTTCCCCTGATCAAGGGCGCCATCGGACACGGCGGCGCGGCCTTCATCGACGTCATCAGCCCTTGCGTCGCTTTCAACAACCATGCCGGCAGCACCAAGAGTTACGACTACGTGCGCCAGCACAACGAAGCCGTGAGCCGGATCGACTTCATCACGCCGCGCGCCGAAATCACCACGCAGTACGCACCGGGCGACGTGGTCGACGTGCAGCAACACGATGGGTCCCTGCTGCATCTGCGCAAGTTGCAGGCCGGCTACGATCCGACCGACCGCCATGCGGCCATGGCTTTCATGCATGCCCACCAGGCGCGCGGCGAAGTCGTGACCGGCCTTTTGTATGTGGATCCGCTCGCGACCGATCTGCACACGGCATTGAACACGCGTGACCAGGGGCTGAACTCCCTGGGTGTGCAGCAGTTGTGTCCCGGCGTGCAGGCGCTGGATAAAATCAACGCGTCCTTGCGCTAGGCGCCGATGCAGGCATTGCCTGCATTGCCCGCACCGCTCTGACGCCAGAAGAAGGGTTGCAGCCATGGCAGAACGCACCATTTTTCAGTCCATGCCGCGCCGGCACGTGGTCAGCCTGGGGCCCCACGCCAGCGTCTGGGACGCGGCCTGTGTCATGACCCGGGCCAATTGCGGCAGCGTGCTGGTGGTGGACACCCCTGGCAACATGCTCGGCATCGTTACCGAACGCGACCTGATGACGCGGGTTCTGGCGAAGGCCCTCGACCCTAAAAGCACCCTGGTAACCGACGTCATGACGCGCCGCCCGGTGTGCGCTGCACCCGACATGCTGGTTTCCGACGCCGTGCTGGTCATGATCGAACGGGGCTTTCGGCATCTGCCGGTGGTGTCGGGCGCGGGAAAGATTCTGGGCGTGTTCTCGGTGCGCGACGCATTGCCACGCGAAGTGGGAAACGCCGTCAGCCTGGCGGAGTTCCGCGATTCGGTGAACGACGCGCTGGGTTAGGCCTTGCCTGCGGTGCCCGCGCGCCGGGCGCGCGCATTGCGAATGGCCGCTTCCACGACCGCTTTTTTGCGCTCCAGCGCAGCCGGGTCGGTTTCACGGGAGTGGGCAGCCATATCTGCCAGCGCCAACATTGCTTTTTGCTCGAGTCGTGTCGCGTTGTCTTCCTTGTCGCGCGTGCGCCGCGCCACCGACGACGCGTATCGGCCGCGCGCCAGTTCCGCCTGTGACGCTGACCACGCATCCCAGCCAGTGGCGGCGCCCGATGCGTTTTCCATCACGATGCAATCCACCGGGCACACCGGCAGACACAACTCGCACCCCGTGCAATAGGGCTCGATGACGGTGTGCATGCGCTTGTTGGCGCC
>JANNDB010000813.1:0-9473 GCA_031387285.1 Betaproteobacteria bacterium
ACATGCTCGACTACCTGGCCAGCGACGCACACACGCGCGGCATCCTGCTCTACATCGAGTCGATCCGGGACGCGCGCAAGTTCATGTCGGCGGCGCGCGCGGCTGCGCGCAACAAGCCGGTCATCGTCGTCAAGTCCGGGCGCGGGCCCGATGGGGCGCGCGCGGCGGCCTCGCACACCGGGGCGCTGGCCGGTTCCGATGTGGTTTTCGACTCCGCCATCCGGCGCGCCGGGATGTTGCGGGTGGATACGCTGGAGGAACTGTTTGACGCCGCGCAGACCCTGGCGCGCGCGCGCCCCATACGTGGCAGGCGCCTCGCCATCGTGACCAACGGGGGCGGTGCGGGCGTGCTGGCCGCCGATGCGTTGTCGTTGCGCGGGGAATCCCTGGCCACGCTGGATGAAGCCACGCTGCGCTCGCTGGACCAGTGCCTGCCGGCGACCTGGTCGCGTGGCAACCCGGTGGACATCATCGGCGATGCCTCTGTGGCACGGTACCAGGACGCCTTGCGCATCGTGCTTTCGGCGCCCGAGGTCGACGCGGTGTTGTTCATCCATGCCCCGACCGCCATCGTTGCAGCAGCCGCGATTGCGTCGGCCTGCCTGCCGCTGTTTCAGCAGGCGGCCAAGACGGTGCTTAGCTGCTGGCCTGGTGGCAGTTCTGTCGCCGCGGCACGCAGTATCTGCTCCCGTGCCGCGGTGGCCTGTTACGAGACGCCGGAGCGCTCCGTCACGGCCTGGATGCAACTGGTGGACTACGCCGCCAACCAGGACATCCTGCAGCAGGTCCCCGATGCCGAGGCGGACATGCCGGCTGCGGTGCGCGCGCAGGTTGCCGCACTGGTGGCGCAGGCGGTGGCACAGGGTCGTGGCTGGTTGTTGCCGGACGAGGTGCAACGGCTGCTGGCGGCGTACGGGATTGCGGTGCTGGCCACCCGCATGGCGTCCGATGCCGCCGAGGCCGCTGCGATGGCTGCTCAGCTGGGGTTTCCAGTTGCGGTCAAGCTGGTGTCGCAGCAAATCGTGCATAAGTCGGATGTCGGTGGCGTGGTACTCGGGCTGGCCAGCGAAGACGACGTGCTCCGCTGCGTGCAGACCATGGCAGCCAAGGTCGCGCGGCTGCGCCCGGACGCCCGCGTTGACGGGTATGTGGTGCAGCCGATGGCGATACGCCCCCAGGCGCGCGAGTTGATCGTGGGGGCCGCCACCGACCCGGTATTTGGCCCGGTCCTGCTCTTCGGCGAAGGTGGCACCCAGGTGGAACTGCGCCAGGCCCACGCGGTGGCGCTGCCGCCGCTCAACTCCAATCTGGCGGCGGATCTGGTGCGCCGCAGCGGCTGCGCACCCCTGTTGGGCGCCTACCGCGGGCGGCAGGCGGTGGACCAGCCGGCACTGTTGGCGACACTGCAGGCCGTCTCGCGCATGGTGTGTGACCTGCCCGAACTGGTGGAACTCGACATCAATCCCTTGCTGGTGGATGGCGACGGAGTCGTGGCGCTGGACACCCGGGTGCGGGTACACACCGCGCCACTGTCGCAGCGGCTGGCCATCCAGCCGTATCCGCGCGCGCTGGAGGAGATGGTGCAGGTGGCGGGGGAGCCCCTGTTGCTGCGTCCGATCCGGCCCGAGGATGGGCCACGGCTTGGGCAGTTCTACGCCCACGCCTCCCCCGAAGACATGCGCCTGCGCTTCTTTTTTTCCCGCCGGCATGTGGCGCGCACGGAACTGGCGCGGTACAGCCAGATCGACTACGACCGTGAAATGACCTTCATCGCGCTACCACGGCTGAACGGCGAGCCCGGTGCCATGGCCGGTGAAATGCGGGTCGTGTGTGATCCGGACAATCGCCAGGCGGAGTTCGCGCTGCAGGTGGCGTCCGGGTGGCAGGGCAAGGGGCTGGGACGGGCCATGATGGAGAAGATGGTGCGTTATCTGCGTGCGCGCGGCACGGCGGAGCTGGTCGGCGAATGCCTGCTGGAGAATCGGGCAATGGCGGGCCTGGCACGCAGCCTGGGGTTTTCCGTGAAACCCGGACCAGACGGGCTGGCATTGCACCTGGCCCTGCGTTGATGCAGCGCCGCACGCGCGCTGCCCGGTCGGACCCGCGCGGCAGCGCCCGCAATTGATCGAGGTCAAGCCGGCGCAGTGCCTGGCGTTCCATACTGGGCTGCCGCCCACCACCTGGAGCCATCATGTACCAGAGAATTCTTGTGCCCATAGACGGCAGCCCTACGTCCGACAAGGGGCTGGATGAGGCCATTCGTCTGGCCAAGCTGACCGGTGCCCGCCTGCGCCTGATCCACGTCGTCGATGATCTGTCGATCATGCTGGGCATGGAAGGTTATGCGGGCTATACGGCGGAAATGTTCTCCAGCCTGCGCGCCGCGGGTGCGGCCGTGATCGAGGCCGGCCGGGCCCGTGTGGCCGCCGCGGGCGTGAACGTCGAGACCGTTTTGCATGAAAGCCTTGAAGGACCCGTGCCCGACCTGGTCATTGCAGACGCGCGTTCGTGGAATGCTGACCTGATCGTACTGGGAACCCATGGGCGCCGCGGCATGCGGCGCATGGTGTTGGGCAGCAGCGCGGAGCAGCTGTTACGCGCGGCTCCCGTGCCCGTACTGCTCGTGCGCGCACCAACGGCCGATGGCGGCGCGCAGGGCAAGGGCAGCTGAACCCGGGCCTGCTGCGTGTCCGGCGTCACCATCGCCCCCCTGACGCGCGCCGCCGTCAAGGTGGCCTGTTCCAATTGCAACCTGCGCGAGTTGTGCATGCCCGCCGGCCTCAGCAAGGAAGAACTGGGCCACGTCGACGGACTGGTCGCGGCCCGGCGCATGTTGCGTCGCGGGGAGGTGTTGTTCCGCGGTGGCGACCGCTTCACCAGCCTGTACGCCGTGCGCACCGGTACATTCAAGACCTGCCTGCGCTCCGAAGGCGGGCGCGAGCAGGTGACCGGCTTTCAGATGGCGGGGGAACTGATGGGTCTGGACGGCATCGTCAACGACCTGCACATCTGCGAGGCGCTCGCGCTCGAGGACGCCGAGGTGTGTGTGATGCCGTTCGAGCACATCGAGGAACTGTCGGGCCAGGTGCAGGCCCTGCAGCGCCAGGTGCATCGCATCATGAGCCGCGAAATCGTGCGTGAAAACGGCGTGATGCTGCTGCTGGGAAGCATGCAGGCGCAGGAGCGTCTCGCCGCGTTCCTGCTCAATCTGGTGCAGCGCCTGCATGCCCGCGGGTTCTCCCGGTCGGAACTGGTGCTACGCATGACGCGCGAGGAGATCGGAAGCTACCTGGGGCTCAAGCTGGAGACTGTGAGCCGCGCGTTTTCGCGCATTGCCGGGAAAGGCATCATCGAAGTGCGCCAGCGCAACATCCGCATCGTGGATTACGCGGCGTTGCAGCGCATTGTCAAGTCCCGTCCCTGCAGCTGATCACCGTCGTGCGGACCGTTTGCCGCGGCTCGCCGGCAGGCAGGCCCGCACGTATCCGAATCAGCGTTTGCCCTCGCGCTGCGTCTCGCAGGGAACGCAGCGCCGGGCCTCGGGTTCAATGCGCAGGCGGTCGAACGGGATAGCCTCTCCACAACTGACGCAGAGGCCGAATTCGGGGCTGTGCAGGCGTTGCAGCGCCTGGTCGATGGCGTCGCGCTGGCGCAGGATCAGGTCCGACAGGGCCATATCGACATCACGGTCGCTGGCCCGCTGCTCGGCGTCGTCCGCGTCCTGGCGCAGCACGGCCGCGGCATGCTCCACGCGCGAGAGGCCTTCATGGTGCTCGTCGAGCTGGCGCTGCAGGGCGTGCCGGCGGGTTTCCAGGACGCTGGCGAGCAGCGAACGCTGACCGGCGGTCAAGCCAGATGAGGCGGGTGTGTGCAGTTTCGTGTTCATGGTGTGCATCGTGCTGCATGAACATGCCTGTGCGCATGACCCAGATCAACATCAGGTGCGATCGCAGTGCCATCCCCGCTGTCGTGCCGGCGGCTGGCGCTGTGTGCCGGCCGATGCAGTAAATTAGGCCCACCCATTGCAACAGGAATACCGTGCCGCAGTCTTTGATTCGTGTTCTGGACACCAGCTCTCCAGCCGGCGACGGCGCCGGCGCCACTGCGCTGCTGGCGGGCATACTGGAATCGGCGATGGACGCGATCATCACGGTCGACGCCGATCAGAACATCGTGATGTTCAACAAAGCGGCAGAACAGGTTTTCGGCTTTGTGCGCGAGCAGTTGCTGGGGCAGCCGCTGGCACGCCTGATTCCGGATCGGTTTCATGCGGCCCACCAGCAGCATGTAGGCCGCTTCTCCGCTACCGGGACAACCTCACGGCGCATGGGGCGTGGTCTGGTGATCCTGGGCCGGCGCGCCAACGGCGAGGAGTTCCCGATGGAGGCGTCGATCTCGCAGCTCAATGGGCCCACCGCCAGGCTGTTCACCGTCATCCTGCGCGACGTGAGCGAGCGCCTGCGCATGCAGGAAGAGCGCGATGCCTATGCGGTGGCGGCGGTCTCCATCCGCGAAGAGGAAAAGAGCCGGGTGGCGCGGGAACTGCACGACGAACTCGCACAGCCCCTGACCGCCCTGAAAATGGACGCGTTGTGGATGCGCGAAAACCTGGCCTCTGCCCCCGAGGCCACCGCGGCCCGTCTCGGCGAAATGCTCTCCATGCTGGAGCAGGCGGTGGCCTCGACGCGCCGCATCGCCGCCGACCTGCGGCCATCGCTGCTGGACGACCTGGGACTGGTGCCGGCGATTCACTGGCTTGCGGAGAACTTCAACCGCCGCCACGGTATCGAGTGTGTGGTAGTGGCCGACGAAGAAGTCGAGCCTGGCGAGCCTCACGCGTCCTCGGTGTTTCGCATCGTGCAGGAGGCGCTGGTCAATGTCGCCAAACACGCCGGTGCGAGCCGTGTCGATGTGTCGCTGCAAAAGGCAGAAGGCGGCATTGCTCTGGTCGTGCAGGACAACGGATGCGGATTTGATAACGGCAGTCCACGCAAGTCGCAGTCGCTGGGCTTGATGGGATTGCGCGAGCGCGTCGACCTTCTCAAGGGCCGTTATGACCTGCGCAGCGTGGCCGGGCAGGGTACCGTGATCGCGGCCTGGTTGCCGCTGCACGCAGCCCGCTGAGAAGCGCTTTTCGTTCAGATTGCGGCCGCAGGCAGTGCTTGCTACCTCGCCAGGTTCGGCGACTTTGGAGTTCATGCGCAGCCCTGATGCACAGCCAGTGACTCTGTTGTGCCTGCGCCGTGCCGCTGTCTGATGGCGGCGGATCGCGCTCGGTCGCGTGCGGTTCAGGCGCGGGCCGGGGGCGTGAGCGTGAATTCCTCGAAGGCGGCCACCGCATTGGCTGCGTACATGAGTGACGGCCCGCCACCCATGTAAGTCGCCACGCCCAGCGTTTCCTCCACTTCTGCCCGGGTCGCGCCCAGTTTGACCAAGGTTTGCACGTGAAAGCCTATGCATGCGTCACAGCGGGCCGCTACGCCGAGCGCCAGCGCGATCAGCTCCTTGGTCTTGCGGTCCAGTGCGCCGTCGGCGGTCGCCGCGCGCCCGAGTTCGCCAAAACTCTTCATGACCTCTGGCGTGCCGGCACGCAAGCGCGCCAGTCGCGCGGACACGGTTTGGGTAAGGTCACGATAACTGACCGATGGATTTGACATGTTGTTGAATTCCCGTGAAGCAAGCCCAGTATGCGGATGCCGCGTCACCTGCGTATTGACCGCTGTCAATCCAGGTGTTCGACAGCCCCGGGCCATGACCTTGCCTGGCGTCAGGCGGGCCGTCCCGGTCGGCAGGCGCCGACAAGCCGTCAGCGCGCCACCAGGACCGGAACCGGCGACTGCGCCACCACCTTGGCGGCCACGCTGCCCAGCACCAGGCGGTTCAGGCCGGCGCGGCCGTGCGAGCCCACCACGATCAGGTCTGCGCCTTCGTCCTCTGCTGCCCGGAGTATGCCGGCCGCGGGGTTCATTTCCTCGATACGGCGTAGCTGGACATCGAGCGCCGGGCCACCCTGGCCGCAGGCGGCCGTGACACTGGCATGGGCCCGTTCCGCCTCCCGCTGCGCTGCTGCCATGTACGCCTGAAAACCCGCCGGGTTGGTTTCACCGACCCCCATGAATGGATAGGGATCGACCACGTATACCGCGGTGAGCCTGGCAGCGCAGACGCGCGCCAGGCCGACAGCCAGCGCTATCGCGTGGGCCGAGACGGCGGAGCCGTCAGTGGCGAGAAGAATGCGTTTGAACATGGGCGCCTCCAGCTGTGTCGAATGCCTGCATCCATGGTGTGGCCTTGGCGTGGCGGGGCGGTTGATCTGGATCAAATGGACCGCTTGGATGGCCGCGGATGGCAGGGTGCTGGTCCGGTTCACCGTGGCCACGGCAGGCGAGCGCCCGTCATGCCTGATTGATCCATGTCAATTCCGCGGCGCCTGCGCCCGGCGCGGCCCCTGATGGTTACGGTAGATTGGCGTATGCACACCTCGCGTAGATGGACCCTGGGCGCCAAACTGGCGCTGGTCGCGATTCCGTTTCTGCTGCTGGCCTTTGTGTCGAGCGCGCTGACCCTGTGGATATCCTGGCAGCTCGAGGGAGGCGCCGCCGCCGTGAACGAGGCAGGGCGGCTGCGTATGCAGTCCTATCGTGTGGCGCTGGCGGTGGGCGCTTCAGACCGCGCGCGGATGCAGGAGCGGGCACAGCTTTTTGATGCGGGTCTGCAGCTGCTGCGTTCTGGCGCACCGGAGCGGCCGTTGTTGGTGCCTTGGGACGATACCGTCCGGGCGCGGTTTGCCACCGTGGAGGGTGACTGGCAGCGTTATCGCGCGCGCTGGCTGGTGCCGGCTGCGCCGGATCTGGTGGCGCTCGAGGCGGAAACGGCCGCTTTTGCCGTAAACATTGATCTGCTGGTGCAGGCGGTGGAGTCGCATATGTCGCGCTGGACCAACTGGCTGCACCTGGCACAGCTGGCGATGATGGGCTTCGCGCTGGCGGGTGCCGCCACGCTGGTGCTCACCGGTTACCGCTTCGTGCTCGAGCCGGTGGCCACGCTGGAAGAGGCGATCCAGCGCATGCACCAAGGGGACTTTTCGGCTCGCGTTGTCCCGACCACCACCGACGAGTTTGGCACCCTGGCTGACGGCTTCAACAGCATGGCGGGGCACGTTCAATCGATGTACCGGCATCTGGAGGCGAGGGTGGCGGAAAGCACGATGGAATTGCAACAAAAGCGCGCACGCCTGGAGGCCCTCTACGAGGTGACAACGCTGGCGGCCAACGCGACCAGCCTGCAGCAGCTCACGGATGGTTTTGTGCGCCATGTACGCCCGGTGGCCAGGGCGGACGGTGTCGCCTTGCGCTGGTCCGACGAGAGCAACCAGCGGTACCTGATGCTGGCATCGGAAGGCTTGCCGGCCGGCATGCTCGATGCCGAACACTGCGTGCGCGCCGGGGAATGCGGTTGCGGAAATCCCGCAGCGGTGCAGGGCCTGCGCGTGATTGCCATTGGCGCAATGGGGCCGGCAAGCATGAACCATTGTGCGCATGCAGGTTTCCAGACCATAGTGTCTATTCCGATATTGCTGCGCGAGACGCTGCTCGGCGAGGTGGATCTTTTCTACTACTCCCAGTGCGAAGTGGCACCCGCGGAGCGCTCCCTGCTGGAGGCGCTTACAGCCCATCTGGCCGCAGCCATGGAGAACCTGCGGCTCGATGCACTGGAGAAGGAGGCCGCGGTGTCGCGGGAGCGCGGTTTCATCGCGCGCGAGTTGCATGATTCGATCGCCCAGTCGCTGGCGTTCCTGAAAATCCAGGTCCAGTTGCTGCGCTCCGCGCTGCTATCGGACGAGCAGGAGCCGGCCCGGCTGGCACTGGAAGAGATTGATGCGGGCGTGCGCGAGAGCATGGCCGACGTGCGCGAATTGCTGGTGCATTTCCGCACCCGCGCCAGCGAACAGGACATCGAGCCGGCCTTGCGGACCACCTTGCGCAAGTTCGAACAGCAGACGCGGCTGCCAGCCACATTGGACATACAGGGCAACGCCATGCCGTTGGCGCCGGACTTGCAGGTGCAGGTGCTGCACATCGTGCAGGAGGCCTTGTCGAACGTGCGCAAGCATGCCGGCGCCAGCCACGTCTGGCTCGACGTGCAGCAGCGCCCGCGCTGGCGCTTCGAGGTGCGCGATGACGGCGTCGGGTTCAGCACCGACCCCCAAGCCCAGGACGAAACCCATGTGGGCTTGCGCATCATGCAGGAGCGCGCCGACCACATCGACGCGACGCTCGAAGTGCTGAGCACGCGTGGGCGCGGCACTTCGGTGGTACTCACCTTGCCCGCTTCGGAGCAGCCTGCCAGCCAGGCACCGGGTCGCGCGGCGACACTGGAGCTGGCCTGATGGTTGCCGGCGGTCCGCAGGACGGGGTTGGAGCAGTGAAGGCTGAGCACTCTGCGCCCCCACCGATCGGCATCCTGGTGGTGGACGACCATTCCCTGTTCCGGCGCGGACTGACGGCTTTGTTGTCGCGCGACGCGCGTTTTCAGGTCGTCGGCGATGCGGGCGACGCCGGCGAGGCGTTGCGCCGCGCCAGGGAACTCCAGCCCGACGTGATCCTGCTCGACAACCATTTGCCGGGCGTGAACGGCGTGGACGCCCTGCCAGCCTTGCGCGAGGCTGCGCCGCGCGCCCGCGTCCTGATGCTGACTGTGAGCGAGGATGAGAATGATCTGGGTGCCGCGTTGCGCAATGGCGCGAGCGGGTACCTGCTCAAGACCATCGAGGGCGACGAACTGTCAGACGCCATGCTGCGCGCAGTGGCGGGGGAAAGCGTGATTGCGCGCGAGATGACAGGCAAGCTGGTAGCAGCCTACCGGGGGGCGGCGGCGGGCCAGACGCCGGCGCGCTACGCGGCGGCGGGCATGCCAGACGTGCCGGCAGACCCGCTGGCCACGCTCTCGCCGCGTGAGCGCGAGATTTTGCGTGGCGTTGCAGCCGGTGCCAGCAACAAGGAAATTGCGCGCCAGCTCCTGATTGCCGAGACGACCGTGAAGATCCACGTCCAGCACATCCTGCGCAAACTCGGCGTGGCTTCGCGCGTGCAGGCGGCCGTGACGGCCACTGCCAGCGGCCTGCTTTGATCTGGCGCAAGCCGGCGCCACTTTCACCCCGCAATAGTTCCTTCGAACTACCGGCCCGCGTGGCGGCATAGTTCACCCGCTTCTTCCCCGCTGTCCTTCAGGAGGATGGTGCTGCGCACGGCGCAATCCTAAAGTTCCGTCATGTACTTCGGAGCCAGGACATGACCCACAAAAGGCAGGCGTTATCCGTTTTGATCGTGAGCACACTGGCCTTCACCGTGTGTTTCATGGTGTGGATGATGTTCGGCGTGATCGGCATCCCGATCCGAAAGACGCTCGGCCTGAACGCCACAGAGTTTGGCCTGCTGACGGCGACGCCGGTGCTGACCGGCTCGCTGATCCGG